>CAYZXV010000151.1:1073-3892 GCA_964482525.1 uncultured Rhodospirillaceae bacterium
CCGAACAGCGCCCGCTAGGCTAATGACGTTTGATAAGCCAAGTTTTTCGATCAGCTCGCGGATTTTTGCTTCCATGCGGCCTTGGCCGCAAATCAAAGCACGGACATTGGGGTCTTTTTTGTGTAGACGCGCGACAATTTGAACAAAATCCAGAGGACGCTTTTCTGCGGCAAGACGAAAAACGCCAAGGATCAGCTTGTTTTTGGTTGTAAGGCCGAGGCTCTGCCGCCGTTTAGCTTTCACAGCCGCAGGAAAAGACTGCGTAAATTCTTCGGTCACGCAATTGGGTATTACGCATATATCGTCTGTTGGCATGCGCAACCATTTGGCATAGCTTTCCGCGCCGGAGTCAGAGTTGTTTGAAAAAACAAACCGGCGCTGTGGAATGATAAAGGGGTACAAATATTCAAAAGAACGGAGCAGGGTCGGGCTGAATATATCCGGGATATGGATCGGCGCGACGTTTCGTCCAGAAACAAGAATTTCTGGGATCCCTGCCAAAATCCCGGCCATGCCGCTCAGGACGTTATTGCTATCCAGATAGGCAATAAGCTTCTCAGGCCGCCATTTTTGAAGGGCCAGAAGCGTGTGCAGAACCGGGGTCGTCATGTTTTGTCCCATGTGCCACAGCGCCATCGCGACATCGTGGGGAAGGTCTTTGTAATCCAACGCGCACTGCGCCGGGTTGTCATGATGGGGTGCGGTGATGTGATGGAACGCTACGCCATTTTCGCGCGCATATTGTTCATAGCGGGTTGGGCCGCCTTCGACCATGTAATAGTGGAAGACTACGGGATCATAGCCCCCGCGTTTCAGGGCCACCGCAAGGTTCGCAAGCTGGCGTTCGGCGCCGCCGTAATCAAGACTGCCAACCACAAGGGCGATCCGTCCGGGTACAGGTTTGTACCGTGCGGTGGCTGCTTCGCGGATATGTGGTAATGCGGCCTTGAGGTAGGCATTCGCGGTGTATCCGCCAAAGAAGTCCATCATATCGCGCGGCGGGGGGAGGGGTCTTTCCCCCTTTAATTTCATCGGAGGCGTAACCAAGTTACGCAGGGTGTCGTTGACATCCTGCGCGAAGGTGGGTGATTTCTCCATGCTTTTTGCCTTGCGTCCGGCATGAAGTCCTGCGGCCCGTGCCATTTCGTGCAAAGGCAGCGGTGAGACAAGCGTGTGGTTGCCAATACGCCTAAGATACTCGTTTTGCAGGAGAGAGATTTGACTGTAAAAGTAGTTGTTTACGACGACAGTGTTGCGGGGGTCGCAGTCTTCGAGATAACTTGGTGAGCAGACAGGCAAGCCATGAAAGATTTCTTTACTCCACCAGCGCCATTGGGTTTCGATCATAAAACGGGCCGGGACTTGTCGTTGCCATTCATGTGCAGTCATTTCGCGCGGTGCGCCCCATACGACCATATCGGCTTTGCCTGTTAGGATGCGGTGGCAAATCGAAGGAAGGTCTTTCTTTTTCGCGAAACTCATTTCTTTTATCCTTGTTCTTCTAAACGGTCATCGGGCAGGGCGCCGACGCGTATCATATTGGCAGCGAGGGTTTTTAGGGAATAGGTTTTTTGGCTTTCCATTTGAACAATCTTGGCGGCGGCACGACTTTTCTGAGGGTCTTTTAAGACAGATGAACACGATTTCATCAGACCGTCGATGTCGCCTGTTTTTTTCATCAGGGGGTGCCAGGCGGAGGCAACAAAAGTTTTTGTGCCCGTGTTTTCGGCGCAAACGACGGGAAGGCCAACGCTTTGCGCCTCAAGAATGACGTTCGGCGCGCCTTCAATCGCGGCGGTGTGGAGAAGGAGCGAGGCACACCGCATCAACAGAGGGATATCTGGGATTACGCCGGGAAGAAATAGCGTTTCTTGAAGGTCCAAGCGATCGATTAGCTTGCGCGTTGAGGCCATATGTGCACCGTCACCGCAGAGCATAGCTTTTAGCCGCGGATATTTCTTTCGTAATGCCGCAATAATGCGCACGAAATCTTCCGGGCGTTTCTCAGGGGAGAGTCTGAAAACGCCAAGAACAAAGGGATCTCCTTGCGCAAGGCCTAACTCGTGCCTTTTTGCCTGGATGCAGGACGATGGGGGTCGGGATAGGAAGCTTTCGGTTACGCAGTTTGGAACAAACTGCATGCGCTTTACGGGGAGGCCAAGCCACCTTGCATAGCTGCGCGCGCCTGCGGGTGAGTTGTTCGTGATAGCTACATTATCTTGGGCGAGAAGCGTTTCATAGAGTCTTGCAAAGGCATCCTGTGTCGTTTTTGGGAAGAAATGGGGAAATACCTTTGGCGCAAGACTGCGACAGGAGAGGGTAATGGACGGAACGCCCGCGAGTGCTGCCGCAAAGCCAGCACAAGTATTTGCCTCGTCAAGAAAGGTAATAACGCGCGCGGGGCGGAGTTTGCGAAACACTTTGTAAAGACGGAGGCTTTGATAAGCGCACAAGGCAGGTGCGTGCCAGATAAGGGCAAGAATATCCTGCGGGACCCTATTGAAGGTGGCAAGACCGTCTTTGATGGTTGTCCGAGCCGACGAGGGTTTAAGGGTCATATAACCGACCCCATGATCACGCAACAAATCAACATAATGTGTCGTCTCTACGCCTGAGGCGAAGGCCAAAACGGTTACACGCCATCCTGCGCGAACAAGACCAACCGCAAGGTTGCATAACTGTCTTTCCGATCCTCCGGGATGAAGCCAGTTAATACACAGCACGATGTGTTTTTTGTTTGGGCGAAGCGTTTTGCGCGCCTTATTATGTGCAAGGGGTAACGCTTGTTCTAGGAAGGCAGCGGCATCATAGCTTTTCAG
>CAYZXV010000152.1:0-3094 GCA_964482525.1 uncultured Rhodospirillaceae bacterium
GCGTCCGCAAGCCCCACCGTCATCGCGTTGACAAGGTTATTGCCGTTATAGCTGGCATGAAAGCTTGTCTCGCCGCCAACCGTCGGCACGCCGACGCAGTTGCCATAGCCACCAATGCCTGCCACCACGCCGGAGATCAGCGAGCGTGTCTTGGGATGCGAAGGATCGCCAAAGCGAATGGCGTTCAGGTTGGCAATTGGCCGCGCGCCCATCGTGAACACATCGCGCAAGATGCCGCCGACGCCTGTCGCCGCGCCCTGATAGGGTTCGATATAGGATGGGTGGTTGTGGCTTTCCATCTTGAACACCGCTGCCTGACCATCGCCGATATCAATCACGCCAGCGTTTTCGCCGGGACCCATGATGACTTGTGGACCCGTGGTCGGCAGCGTTTTAAGCCAAACGCGTGTGGATTTGTACGAGCAATGCTCGGACCACATCGCAGCAACCACGCCGAACTCGGCCTCCGTCGGCTCGCGCCCCAGAACGTTCAACAAAACAGCATATTCATCCCGCGCCATATTATGCTCGGCAATCAGTTTTTCAATTTCGGGGCTGATAGTGGTCATTGTGTTTCCTTGTGCTTACATTGCTTTTACATCTCAAAAACAAATGGGACCCCCGCCGGAGCCTGTCCTCGCGAAGGCGGGGACGGGGGTGACGGGATAAGTGGTTAACTCAACACCTAAATCGTCATGCCCGCGAAGGCGGGCATCCCATTTTCTTTTCTTCCTACCCCACCGCCTTAACCAAGCTCTCAAACACGCCCGCGCCGTCGGTGCAGCCGTGAATCACCTCGGCCACACGTTCGGGGTGCGGCATCATGCCAAGGACATTGCCCTTTTCATTCATGATCCCCGCAATGTCGTTCATGGAGCCGTTCGGGTTATCGATATAACGAAACACCACGCGACCATTGCCTTCGAGCGCTTTGATCGTCTCACCTTCCGCAAAATAATTGCCTTCGCCATGCGCAACGGGGATGGTGACCGTCTGACCTTTGTCATAGGCCGTCGTGAAGGCTGTTTGATTGTTTTCGACCTTAAGCCGCACGGGGCGACACACGAACTTGAGGCTTGCGTTACGCAGAAGCACGCCGGGCAACAGGCCGGATTCGCAGAGAATCTGGAACCCGTTGCAGATACCAATGACTTTAACGCCCTTGTTCGCCTTGGCCACCACTTCGCGCATGACAGGCGAGTGCGCCGCCATCGCGCCAGTCCGCAAATAATCGCCATAGGAGAACCCGCCGGGGATAATGATAAGGTCAACATCGTCCGGCAAAGCCGTCTCGGCATGCCAGATCATCCGGGCCTCTTGCCCCGTGACGGTCTTGATCGCCCGCGCCGCATCACGATCACAATTGGAACCCGGAAAAACAACGACAGCAGCCCGCATCGGCGCCCACCTTTTTGATATGGAATCGAAGGAAAAAGAATAACTTCCGGCAATCTATCGGGCCCGTCCGCTCAAGGCAAGGGGCGAGGGACGAAAAAGAAAAAAAGGACCTCTTTCCGCCATTCCCCGCCTTGTTTCCGCCGCCAAAAACGGCCATCATAGAGGCATGAGCACCCTGCCCGCCACACCCGCCAACCATCGCTTGTATGCTGTTGGCGATATCCATGGCCGCATCGACCTGTTAAATCGCCTATTGGCGATGATCGAGGCCGACGCGACAGCACACCCTCATAAGGAGAAAAAACTAATCTTTTTAGGTGATTATGTTGATCGAGGGATCGACTCCCGTGCTGTCATTGAACGCCTGACCCAAGGCTTTGCCGAGGGGTTAACCCCCATTTTCCTGCGGGGCAATCATGACGATATGATGATGGACTACCTCAAAGGCCGCATGGCCGTAGCGCCCGCTTGGCTTAATCTGGGTGGCGTTGCAACGCTGGCCAGCTATGGCCTTCATGCCTTTGCCGGTCACGCCAAGAGCGAGACAAAAGAATTTGCTAAAACCTTTGCCGAAAAAGTGCCTGAGCACCATCGCGCATTTTTAGACAACACGGTCTATCACGTCTCCTATGGCGATTATTATTTTGTTCACGCAGGGGTCAAGCCGGGCGTCAAACTGGATAAGCAAAAACCCGAAGATCAAATGTGGATTCGCGGCGAGTTTTTGTTTTCAACCCAAGATTTTGGCAAGATGATCGTCCATGGCCACACCATCAAACCAGAGCCAGAGGTTAAACCTAATCGCATCGGCATCGACACAGGCGCTTTTGCAACGGGTCGCCTGACCTGCTTGATCCTCGATGGCACCGAAAGAAAGTTTGAGGCAACGTGAAACAAAAAAGAAAATGGGATGCCCACCTTCGCGGGCATGATGAGTTAGGGTGTATAACAAACCACATACACCGTCACCCCCGCGCAGGCGGGGGTCCCATTTATTTTTCTCTTATCCTTCTTGCCCTATTTGCTCCAAGAAAAGAAAAGATCGCATGAAATATATCGAAGAGTTTCGAGACCGCGAAAAGGCAAAGAATCTGGCGGCGTCTATTCGCGCAACTGTCCAACAGGGCCGCACCTATCGCTTTATGGAGTTCTGCGGCGGTCACACGCACGCGATCTTTCGCTTTGGTCTGCCCGACCTGCTTCCCGCCGAAATCAAGATGATCCACGGCCCCGGCTGTCCGGTCTGCGTGCTTCCCATGGCGCGGATCGATTGCGCCATTCAATTGGCCACCGATCATCACGTCACCTTGTGCGCCTATGGCGATATGATGCGCGTGCCGGGCGGCCAACGTATGAGCCTTCTTAAAGCCAAAGCGGCAGGCGCGGATGTGCGCATGATTACCTCACCGCACGATGCGCTCCGCATGGCGCAGGAAAATCCTTCACAGCAGATCGTCTTTTTTGCGATCGGCTTTGAAACCACCACGCCACCTACCGCCGTTGTGCTCAAGCAGGCGCAAGCGCTCGGTCTCACCAATTTCTCGGTCTTCTGCAACCACGTCCTGACGCCGCCTGCGCTGAAGTGGCTTTTGGACGCTAGCGCCGACAGCAAGGACGGCGTACCGCCCATTGACGGTTTTGTTGGCCCCTCGCATGTAAGTGCAATCATCGGCGTGAAACCTTACGAAATCGCAGC
>CAYZXV010000152.1:3104-3872 GCA_964482525.1 uncultured Rhodospirillaceae bacterium
AGGAAGGGATTCGAACCCTTGGACGTTTTACAAGCTATCTTGATGCTGGTGCGCCAAGTCAACGCGGGCGAGGCCAAAATTGAAAACGAATACAGCCGCGCGGTTGCGTTTGAGGGTAATGTGAAAGCCCAAACGCTCATGCAGGATGTTTTTACCTTGCGCGACACGTTCGAATGGCGCGGCCTTGGCTTTATCCCGCAAAGCGCGTTGCAGCTTAAAGACGAATACGCCGCGTTTGATGCGGAAAAACGCTTCGTGCTTACACCGAGCGCGGCGCGAGAAAACCCAGCCTGCCAGTGCCCCGCCATCCTGCGCGGCGCAAAAGAACCACAGGATTGCAAGCTGTTTGGCACCGCCTGCACGCCCGAAAACCCTATCGGCTCGTGCATGGTCTCAAGCGAAGGCGGCTGCGCAGCGGCGTATAGTTATGGACGGAGACATCAAAAGGTTGCTTCATGAAACTCGATCTTCAAAATGGGCGCGTGGATATGACGCATGGCAGCGGTGGCCGCGCGATGGCGCAGCTCATCGGCCAGTTATTCGCCAAAGCCTTTAACAACCCCGCGTTAGCAGAAGGCAACGACCAAGCGCGCCTTGACGTGCCGATGATCGACGGCAAACCTGCACGGCTTTCGGTCAGCACAGACAGTTATGTGATCTCGCCCTTGTTTTTTGCAGGCGGCAATATCGGGTCGCTGGCCGTGCACGGTACCGTCAACGACGTCGCCTTGTGCGGGGCCAAGCCCCTTTGGCTGACGGCAGGGTTTA
>CAYZXV010000153.1:0-2717 GCA_964482525.1 uncultured Rhodospirillaceae bacterium
TCGCGTACTGTCCATCCAAGCGTGCCGTCATCCTTTCCGCTTACCAAAAACCCCACTGACTTGGCTCACGCGGCACAATGTCGATATGCGCCCGCCCCTGCGCATCGGTTGTGAACGGAAAGCTTTGAATTGTTTCATCGCTGGTCGGTCGTTCGATGCCGAACAGGTAATCGGGCCAGGCCGGATCGGTCGGCAATGCAGGCGATACGTCAAGCATGCCGTTTTTATAGGGGATGGGCTGGCCACCCTGGTCCCTGACTTGAAGAGAGGCCCACCCAGCCAGCTCTTCACGCCCACCATCGTCACCAACGCTCATGGTGATTTGAAGATCGCGTGGATCGCGCATGACAGGCACAAACGCCTGGCCAAGCACAGTCCCATCTTTCTTGGCCCACACCGCACGCCAGTGCACAGCTTCCTGCCCCAGAGGAACGGGCATCGCCGCGCGCGCGCCGCCGCCCGGCACGGGGATCGTATCAACCTCGTGTTCAGTCGTTCCATCGGAACGAACCCACCGTAAAACCGACGGGCCAACATCCTGAATCGCGCCCGAACGGGATTCCGCCGATAAAAAAAACTCTGCCACATCGCCAGGCATATAGGCGTCCCGCTGAGGACGGATCAAGGCATGCGCGGGTTCAAGTGCGCCGCTGACAGCAAGATCCTGTGTATAGGCAAGCAAATCAATGGCTCCATGCGCTTCCTGCGCGGTCATAAGAA
The DNA here is from genome assembly GCA_964482525.1 of uncultured Rhodospirillaceae bacterium. GTDB lineage: Bacteria > Pseudomonadota > Alphaproteobacteria > UBA9219 > UBA9219 > UBA8914. The sequence continues at coordinate 721 of CAYZXV010000153.1, forward strand.
ACAAAGAAGTTTCATCCACATTCTTTGCGGACACGTTTGCTTGGCCGTTTGCATCCGTTTTTGCGACATAAAGGGCGTCGCCCTTACGCGACCAAAAAGTGACCTCTGCCCCAGCAAGCGGCGTGCCCGCCGTTCCGTCAAATACCGAAACATGCCAGCCCTGCGTCGTACGCGCGGCAAGCAAACGCACATCGGAGACTAAAAACCATTGTCCGGTGAAAAGTGCAGGGTTAGACCCGGCCTTCCCCTGGGGCATGGCAGCCAAATAATACAAACCCTTTTTCAAAACCGCATCCTCAGGCAAGGGCGCAGTCAAGGTTTGCTGTTTGTTTGGCTTGGCATCGAACACTAAATCGCTTTCAAACACGACCTGCCCACGATCCTTAGCAAACAACAGGCTTTCAGCCGGGGAAATCTTGATTTGCTGGAACTGCTGCCACGCGCCCGCAAAACTTTCAGGTTTGGGGAAATGATAGAGCGTAAGGCGCGCCGCCGGAATATTGACCGCGTCAAGCTGGTGCGCAAGACCGCCAGTTCCTTCCTTGGTATGACGCGGCAGCGAGTCCGCTTTGAAGTCACCTATAAAGCGCAAATATGGCTTCCGGTCCGGAACAACCGCCGACACTGTAAAGGCCTGCGCAAGGCGTTCGCCTTTTTGGCCCGTGAGTTTTTTAAGCGTCGCCTGATAACGGCGGCGGTGGTCAAGATTCTGAACGCAAATCTGTGTGGGAGTCAGGCTGAGGTCACGGGGCGATATCTTGCGTCGCTTGGCATCCTCAACCAGCAAGAGCGCAGCCGCAATTTCTTCGCGGTCTGCAATCTCAATCGAGGCATCCAGATGGAAACAAAGCTCGGCCTTCTCGCCTTCGGCGTGAAGCTCTGTTTCGGTTACAGAAATCGTCTTTTTACTTTTGGTTGGCTCCGCCGACTGTGCCCCGACGGCAAGCACTACCCCCCCGGCCACAACAAGACTAACTATAAATGCTCGTAAAACCTGCACGACCCCTCTCCTCTTCCTTTCGCCCATTTGAACACAGTAAAGATGGCGAAAACAAGTCCGAGATTAGAGGGCAAACTCATTCACAACAGGTAATATAAAAGGCATCCAAGAGGGCTGTTTCTTCATCATCCACAAAGCACCCATTATCCGACTGTATAAGATCCCAATCTGTGGCCCCAGCATTCTGAGCGACCGAACAAGAAGCCTTAAAATAGCCCCCTAAACACCGAATACCCGTTAAAGGATACGCCCCCGCATCTGTTCCGGGGGAAAGATTTGCGTGGGGAAAATGGGCCGTAAAAGTAGCAGGCGCGTTATATGTCTGCATCGCCACGACTGACGTGACATTCATCCATGATGGCAGGGTTGAGAGTGCCCTTAGAACCCCGCCGGGTCTGCCCATAAACGAATAGCACTGCACATTCTTCGGGCCTCCCATGCTTTTCCATACCAAAGTCGCATCGGTTGCTGTGGCCCTTAGGCAAGCGATAATGCCGGTTTTATCATTGTTAAACTTGGTAACGCCTAGCTCGTTCGGGCATAATTCACCCGCCATCTGTGCCTGCACAGCACTCGACGTGAAAAGAAACGCAAGAAAGGCAAAACCACATGTGAATAAGGCGCGACGGTGCATGGCCATCTCCTTCTGATCATGACGGATAGTTATTAACTGCCTGTTATTGTGAGTTCCAAAGAATTAACAAAGGATTAGGACCAAAACTCAAGCCTACATTTTTGTCATCGGCTTTAAATCAGCCATCGGGCGGGGGCCATAGTGGCTGATCACCTCGGCGGCGGCCCGCGCGGCGATAAGCCCGGAGTCCGCAAGGCTATGCCCATGGGTCAGGCCATAAAGAACACCCGAAGCGAACAGATCCCCCGCCCCGGTTGTATCCACACTCTTCACCGGTATCACGCCTATTTTATAACGCAGAGTATTGTCTTCTGACTTCTGTCTTCTGTCTTCTGTCTGTGAACTTCCGATCAGCGACCCCTC
>CAYZXV010000153.1:2727-3851 GCA_964482525.1 uncultured Rhodospirillaceae bacterium
ACCGGAACAGCCTTGACCTCAACAATTCCGCTTTGATCGGCCAGCACAGCCCCTTTTTCACCGCGCGTCACGACCACGGTCGTACAGGCAGCCCGCGCCTGCGCCACGGCCTCTTCTAGCGAAGCGGTTTGATAGAGTTCTTTAAGCTCGTCTTCATTGCCCATCAGGATGTCGATGGCGCTGAGCAGTTCACGGAACGCGTCGCGGTGACGCGTAACGCAAAAGCTGTCGGAAAGAGTGAGCGCACTGCGTTGTCCAGCGTCATGTGCGATCTTGGCGGCGCGATAAAACGCCTCGCGTGCCTTTGGACGGTCGACAAGATAGCCTTCCAAATAGGTGATCTGGGAGGCCGCGACCAGTGCCGGATCAACATCGGCATCAGTCAAATCGACGCACGCGCCCAAATAGGTGTTCATGCTGCGCTCGCTGTCCGGCGTAACGACAATCATACAGCGCGCGGTCGAGGGCCCTTGCGTTGCGGGCGCGGTGGAAAAGGCAACACCGATCTTGTCCATATCCGCACGAAACAACTGGCCCAGCGCATCGTCACGCACCTTGCCGATATACCCTGCCTTGCCGCCCAACGCGGCGACACCAGCCGCTGTATTGGCTGCCGAACCGCCCGACATCTGGATCTGTGGCTTGATTACGCTGTACAGGAAATCTGACCGCGCCTCATCAACGAGCGTCATAGCGCCCTTCACGATTTCATGCTGTTTCAAAAAGGCATCGTCACTGTCGGCAATGATATCAACAATCGCGTTGCCAATGGCGCAAACATCATAGGTCGCTTGGGTCATCAATAAGGTGTCCTTAAGTCAGATGGTGAGTCGAGAGATAATACGAATATTTATCCCCGTGAACAGTCCTAAAGCCTAGCCACATACGCGTTTATGACAGGGCTATCTTTAAGATATCTCATGTGGAAAATGATCGTTCCGTACCAGCAAATTACTAATCCGCTCCAAACAGCCACGTCATTCTGAGGCAAGGTCACTCTGTTTTTCGCCTTTCTTTCCTCGATTTTCGGTATAGTGTCCGGACGAGTCGTAAAATCCGCTTGGCCTTTGACATGCTTTCTCAAGATCTAAAAAACCGCACCCTTGCGTTTGTTGCGTCCTGTG
>CAYZXV010000154.1:0-3830 GCA_964482525.1 uncultured Rhodospirillaceae bacterium
CACCCTCCCCTTGCGGGAGGGTCAAAATTGCGAAGCAATTTTGGGGAGGGGTCAAGCTGTGAGATCGACGAACCCCTCCTCGAAATCGCTGAGGCGATTTCGACCCTCCCGCAAGGGGAGGGTGATTGAATCATATCTGTCCTCGCACGACACCTGCGATTAAAATCCTGAATCCTGAGCCCTTCCCTCATCCCGCTTTCCTCCCCTTATCTGCGGCAAGGTTGGCGGCAAGCACCGTCTCCCACCGATCCCCGTTCGCAAGAAGACGCGCCTTGTCGTAAATCAACTCCGCGTGCGTTTGCGTCGCGTATTCAAAGTTCGGACCCTCTACAATCGCCTCGACGGGGCAGACCTCTTGGCACAGGCCGCAATTGATGCACTTCGTCATATCGATGTCATAGCGTGTGGTGCGGCGCGCGCCATCTGGGGCTTCGGCGGCTTCAATCGTGATGGCAAGCGCGGGGCACACGGCCTCGCACAGCTTGCACGCGATGCAGCGCTCTGTCCCATCGGCATAGCGGCGCAGAGCATGCTCACCGCGAAACCGGGGGCTGATCGGCCCCTTTTCATACGGATAATTGATGGTCACTTTAGGCCGGAACATATAGCGAAAAGTAAGCGCAAGCCCCTTCACAATATCAAGGCCGAGCCAATAGCCGATGCGCTGCGTATCGAGCTTCATGCTGCGCCTCCGATCATTTTAACGCCTGCGACCACAACAACCCAGATCAGCGCGAGCGGCAGGAAAAAGCGCCACCCCACTCGCATGAGTTGGTCATAGCGATAGCGCGGCAAAGTCCCGCGCACCCACAGAAACACGAACAAACACAGCGCAATCTTAAGCGCAAACCATACGATCCCGGGCAGGAACGTCCATGACGCGACAGGCGGCAACCACCCACCAAGGAACAACACGCTCGCCATTGCAGACATAAGGATCATGTTCGCATATTCGCCCAAGAAGAACATGGCAAAGATCATGGCCGAATATTCCGTATTGAACCCACCGACCAGTTCCGACTCCCCTTCCGGCAAGTCAAAGGGGCTACGGTTCGTTTCCGCCAGCGCCGAGGCAAAGAACAACACAAACATCGGCAGCAAGATCGAGAACGCAAACCAGCCGTCCTTTTGCGCCTCGACAATCGCGCTGAGGTTCATCGAGCCCGCTTGCAAAAGGACCGTGACGATCACAAGGCCGATGGACACCTCGTATGACACCATCTGTGCGGCGGCACGCAGGCCGCCCAAAAACGAGTATTTCCCATTCGACGCCCAGCCCGCGATGATGATCGCATAGACGCCGAGCGACGAGATGGCGAGCAGATAAAGCACCCCAACATTGATATTCGCCAGCACAAGCCCCTTGTCGAAGGGGATAACTGCCCACGAGGTCAACGCGAGGAAGAACGTAAAGATCGGCGCGGCGATAAAGAGCACAACATTCGCGCGGGCCGGGATAATCGTCTCCTTAAACAGAACCTTGATGCCGTCTGCCATCGGCTGGAGCAAGCCAAACGGCCCCACAACGTTGGGCCCTTTGCGCAGTTGGATGGCGCCCAGCACCTTGCGCTCCGCCAGTGTCAGATACGCGGTCGCACCCAGCACCCCGCCCACAATCGCGCCGATGCCAAGGAACAACCAAACCAAAGGCAGAAGATCGGTCATGATAAAGTCAGTCATGCGCCACCCTCCCCACCTAGGCGTTTCGCATCCGCGCACTTCGCCATGGTCTCAGACGCGCGGGAAATCGGGTCGGTCATATAATAATTCTGGGTCACAGGCTCAAACGGATGGAGCGCGAGCGTCCCCGTCTGTCCAAACGCTTTCCATTCATTCGGCGCAAACACGTCCACCGCGCCCATATGCGGGTGCGCGGCGATCATGGCGCTGCGCGTCGCCTCAAACGAGTTCAGCGAGATACTCCGCCCCATCGCTTGAGAGATGGCGGTAAAGATGCGCCAATCTTCCCATGCCTCGCCCGGAGGCGGCACGGCGCGCGCGGCACGCTGCACGCGGCCTTCCGTGTTCACATAGGTCCCCTCTTTTTCCGTATAAGCGGGCGCGGGCAAAATCACATCCGCACGCATCGCGCCGCGATCTCCATGATGCCCCTGATAAATCACGAACGTTTTACCTAGCCGTTTTGTATCAATCTCGTCCGCACCGAGCAGATAAAGCACATCGAGGCGATTACCCATCGCGGCTGCTAAAATTGCCCGCGTGCTCATCGCGCTGTGCGAGGCCGGAAGGAACCCAAGATCAAGCGCCCCAACCCGTGACGCCGACAGTTGCAATACATTAAACCCGTTCCAATCGGCCCGGATCATCCCAAACCGAGCGGCGATGTCCCGCGCTGCTGTATGGATCGCATCACCATCCTGCCGCGCAAGTGCCCCCGCGCCAAGGATCAGCATGGGGTTCCTGGCGTTCTCTAAAACCTTTGCAAATACGTTCTTGCCTTCAACCAAATCGCGCAAATCGACCGGCGATACGCCAACAACTGAAACAGGATAGCCAAGGTCCGCCGCCGCGCCGACCATGCCAACGGTTAGGCCCCCTTTGCGATGCCGTTTGATGATTCGTGCGTTCACCATCGGCGCTTCGATACGGGGATCGGTGCCAATCAAAAGGATTACATCCGCTTTTTCGATTCCTGCGATGCCGCTGTTCATCACATAGGCCGCGCGCGCGCCGCAGTCGTAATTCGCGCCATCCTGACGGCAATCACGATGAACAATGTCGTTTTTATCAAGCAGCTTTTTAAACGCAAAGACGCCCTCACAGTCCACAAGGTCGCCGACAAGCGCCGCAACCCGCGCAGGCGGCGCATCCTTAAGCCGTGCGGCAACGACACTGATCGCTTGGTCCCATGTCGCGGCTTGCAAGCGTCCATCCTCATCGCGGATATAGGGACGGTCGAGCCGTTGCCGCCGCAACCCATCATGCGCAAAGCGCGTCTTATCCGCAATCCACATCTCGTTAACGCCATCATGACGCCGGGGCACGATTTGCATTACCGCTTCGCCGCGCGTCGCGATGCGGATATTGCTGCCAACCGCATCCATCACGTCGATGCTGTCCGTGTGTTTCAGTTCCCAAGGCCGCGATTGAAACGCCGTCGGCTTTGCGGTCAGTGCGCCAACCGGGCATACATCGACAAGATTCCCCGACAGCTCGCTGCGCAACATGCCTTCTTTCAGCGGCGCGATCTCCATCTTTTCACCGCGATAAATCGCGGCCAATTCCGGTGAGCCCGCGATTTCGTCCATAAAGCGAATGCACCGCGTGCAGTGGATACAGCGCGTCATCACGGTTTTAACAAGCGGCCCCAGATCCTTATCGCTTACCTTCCGCCGTTCTTCAGTTGTGCGGCAACGATCATGCCCATAGGCAAAGGCAAGATCCTGCAGATCGCACGCGCCGCCCTGATCGCACACGGGGCAGTCCAGCGGGTGATTGATCAGCAGCATCTCCATGACCGACTGCCGCGCTTTTTGCACCTCCGGCGTATCGGTATGCACCACCATCCCGTTCGCGCATGGCAAAGCGCAGCTTGGCATCAGGCGCGGCATCTTCTCAACCTGCACCAGACACATGCGACAACTTCCGGCGATCGTCAGTTTCTCGTGATAGCAAAAACGCGGTATTTCGATGCCAATTTGCTCGCACGCCTGAAGGACGGACGTGCCGTCCGCGACTTCCACCTGCAAACCATTGATGGTCAGTTTAGGCATGAGCACGGCTCCTTATCCTCTCCTCCATCTCGCGGCGGAAGTGGCGGATCAATCCCTGCACCGGCCATGCGGCGGCATCGCCAAGGGCACAGATCG
>CAYZXV010000155.1:0-3760 GCA_964482525.1 uncultured Rhodospirillaceae bacterium
TCAAGCTGCTTGGCAAGACTTGCGCCATTCGGGGCCTCGGACGGACCAAAGCAGCCGAAACAGCCACGATTAGACGAAGGACAAATATTACCACATCCAACATGCGTTGTGGGTCCAAGGCAAGGCGTGCCCTTGGCAACCATCAAACACACGGTTCCCTTACGCTTGCACTCAACGCACTCACTGACGTGCGAAATGTTGGGAACGCGGTGGTTCAAGGTCGCATTGATAACCTCAAGAAGCTCCATCTTGTTGATGGGGCACCCGCGAAGCTCGTAATCCACCGGAACATGTTCCTGAATGGGCGTCGACGTCCGCAGGGTCGAGATAAAGTCAGGCCGCGCATAAACCGCACGCGTATACTCATTAACATCCGCAAAGTTGCGAAGCGCCTGAATACCGCCCGACGTTGCGCATGCGCCGATCGTAATCAGCTTTTTAGATTGCTGGCGGATCTTGCGAATGCGTTGGATGTCATGCTCTGTGGTAATCGACCCTTCGACAAGAGAGATGTCGTAAGGCCCCTTGATCACTGACGTTGTGGCTTCAAGGAAATAGGCGATTTCGATTTCACCTACCACATCAAGAAGCTCATCCTCGCACGCAAGCAAGCTGAGTTGGCATCCGTCGCATGATGCGAATTTCCACACGGCAACCTTCGGCTTTGCACGGCGCGGCAGGCTGGCGCGCGAAACCTTTGTCGCGGCCGTCGCCATTGGATTCTTCGCAACCCTCTTTCTCGTTTTTGCGGCAACCATGGTTCACAGCTCCTTGATTTTGAGGCTTTCGGCGATCTTGTCATAACGGAAAACTGGGCCATCACGGCACACAAACGACGTGCCCCACTGGCAATGGCCACAGAAACCAACACCGCATTTCATATTACGTTCCATCGACAAATAAATACGATCATGCGGGATGCCACGCGCATGCAGGGCATCGACGACATGCAACATCATGATCTCGGGACCGCAGGTATAGGCAACCGTATTGACGGGGTCGAACCCGCCCGAGGCGATAAGTTTGGTTACCAAACCGACACGCCCCTGCCAATGGCCAGTGGCGCGGTCGACCGTGACCTGCACATCGATATCAAAGCGTGCTTTCCAGCGGAGCAGTTCCTTAGCGAAGAGGATATCTTCGGGTGTACGCGCACCATAAAGCACGGCGATGTTTCCATACCGATGACGATCCGCCATCGCGGCATAAATTGCGGGGCGAACCGGCGCAAGACCAATACCACCTGCAACGAAAACCAGATCTTTGCCCTCAGCCACATCCAAAGGCCACTGAGAGCCAAAAGGCCCACGAACGCCGATAATGTCACCAGCTTTAAGCGCATCAAGCGCCTTGGACACACTGCCAACCGCGCGGGTCGTGTGAACAAGCACGCTGCGATTGTTGGGATCACCGCTGACGCTGATCGGCACTTCGCCAACGCCAAAAACATACAGCATATTAAACTGGCCGGGCCCGAATAGGATGGGTCCGCCATCCTCCGGCACCAGCGACATGCTGAACGTGTCGGAGAGTTCCTTCCAAATGTCGAGGACGCGGAAAGGACGGGGGTGCATGGGCTCTGCGCTGCCGGAATAGCAAGCGCAGGCGGTATCTTTCTTCGACAAAGCCGTGTTTCTCATGCTCCTTAACCCCCTGTCTTTTTAATCGCCTGAGCTTCTTCGGTGATATCGATGCCCACAGGGCACCAAGTAATGCAACGGCCACAACCGACACATCCCGACGAGCCATACTGATCATGCCAATTCGAAAGCTTGTGCGTCATCCATTGGCGATAACGTGATTTCGTCTCCGGACGAATGGCGCCGCCGTGGATGTAGCTGAAATCAATCGAGAAGCAGGAATCCCACAAACGCCACCGCTCGGAATGCTGGCCAGTCAAATCCGTCCGTTCCTCAACCGTGCTACAGAAGCAAGTCGGGCAAACCATCGTGCAGTTCGCACAGGACAAGCAACGATCCGCCACCTGCTCCCACCGTTGGTGTTTAAGATTTCTCTTCAGAACATCCTTAACATCCGATGGCATCTTGCGGCCAACTTCGCCACGAGCCTTACGGGCTTGCTGTTCCATCGCAGCCGCATGGGTCGCCGTTGCCGGACGATGAGGCAGCACATCAAGGATAAGCGCGCCGCGTTCACTGCCGACTTCGATCACGAATTCGTGCTGGCGCGAAGGATCAAGTTCGGTGAGCGACAGGTCAAACCCCTGCCCCTCCTTCACATGCGGATCGCCGCCCATCGAGGTACAAAAACAAGTCTTGCCACCGCGCGAGCAATTGACCGCTATGATAAGCGCCTTGCTTCGCCGCGCGACATAACCTGGGTCCGAGAAAATGCCGTGATCGCACTTGTCGGTGCGATTAAAGCCGAAAACCTTGTCTTGAATCTTAAGCGCGTTGAGTTCGCAAGAACGCACACCAATAAAAGCGTAAGACGGCACGTCTTTCGCATCACGCTTGACATCAAAACCTTTGCCGCTCTTGCTGGCTTCCCACATTTTGTGCTGGGGCGGGAAAAGGAACCGCTTCCAGCTTGTCGGGCCGACAAGATATTCGAAGAAAGCGCCCTTCGTCCCCTGCACAAGTCGATAGTGACCGCCCTCTTGCTCATCAGACCAGCCGACTGGCAGTTCCTTTATCGAAGAAAGCTCTTCGTATACGACCGCGCCATCACGGACCTTTGGGCCGATGGGCTGATAGCCGATTTTCACGAGGAGGGAGAGAAGAGATTCGAGGCCGCTTTCGTCGACGACAACCCGCGTCCCGACAGGATATTTATGGGCGCCACCTGAAGCCTTGGCACCAGCCAGACCATGTGATTGAGACAATCTACACCTCCCGAACGATCATCGCCGAACAGTTGAACCCTGACGAAAGAGTCCAAGACCAGCATGCAAAAGACAAATCCTGCTAATAAACCGCCCGTGCAGGAGTTGAGGGGGGACGAATCGAGCGGCCCTCTAAAGATGGTGGTTAACCATAGGGCACTCGCTCAATTTGAGGAAGCTTTTTTTTCGCTTTGATCTTTACGTTTTTTTTACTGAACGCATGGCGCGGTTACGGCTTCGTGATCTCGACGCACTGATAGAAATTTACAAAAATCAATTATTTGCGAACCGAGCACCCGACGCCGCCATGAGGCAGCCAAGTCGTGATTTCTTTGGTCCACAGATCGCGGGCAAAGGGTTCAAGCACGAGCAAGACAGGATACCAAATAAAGCGCAGAGGATGCCACCATTTGGACTTGGCAAACTCGACGACATAAATCTTGCCGCCGGGTTTGACGACGCGAAACGCCTCGGCGAACGTCTTGCGCCGAATAGCCTCTGGTTGTTCGTGGGGGAGGAAGAAAATAAGCGCCCGATCATAGGCACGGTCAGTAAAACCAAGCTCGGTGGAGTCGCGGTGAAAATGGCGAACCGTTTCGTCTTCGAGATAAGCAGCAAGTTTGCGACGCGAGTTTTTGATCTGCTCAGGCGCGACATCAATGATATCAAGCTGACCGCCTGCTGCGCGTACCTTTTCCGCCATCATGGGCTCAAGCTTGCCATAACAGCAGGAGATTTTAAGGGTCTTGCCTGCAAAGCCATCGCCCTTCCCCATCACGGCAAGGACGCGATCTCGCAAGGTTGGATAGAAGCCCCACAGGATCAGGTTGATAAGCCAATCGCGCTCAAAAATACGCACGGCCCATGGGCGCACATAGGCCCACCAGTAATAGGTCTCAAGATAATCGGGAATTT
>CAYZXV010000156.1:0-3725 GCA_964482525.1 uncultured Rhodospirillaceae bacterium
CACGGCAACCACAATCGGGCGGCGCGACAAGAATCAAATGCGTAGATGGCGAGATGTGCGCAAGTGAATTAATCTGAGCCGCTAGGGCGACATGATCGTCTTTGAATGACTCAATATCGATGAGCGCGATATCATATGGCTGCCCCAGGGCCATACCCTGCTGAAGCATCGCCTCAACACCACGAACTGGTTCAGTAAAATCACACAGACCCAACCCGCCGGTCAAATAGCCAGCCAGCGTATGCCTCATGATTTCGTGCTCACAATCAATCAGGATACGCTTGCTCGACGCCGCAGTAATAGGCGGCAAAACTTCAACCGTCGAGGTTTCACGACCAAACCGAGCCGTAAACCAGAAGGTCGAGCCATTGCCTACCGCGCTTCGTACCCCAATGTCGCCCCCCATCATGTTTGAAAGGCGTGAACAGATGGCAAGGCCAAGCCCCGTGCCGCCAAAATTACGTGTGGTTGACTCTTCGGCCTGGGCAAATTTTTCGAAAATGTATTTCTGCTTGTCCTCGGGAATGCCAACGCCCGTATCCTTCACCTCAAAACGGATAAGACATTCTTTGTCTGCTTGATCCCCGCCCTGTTTTTCTGCGGTAATCATAATATAGCCGTGCGAAGTAAACTTGATGGCATTCCCAACAAGATTCATCAGAATCTGACGCAACCGGACCGGATCACCGATCATATAGCGAGGGAGATCCGTCTGGAACGCTACGATAATCTCAACCCCTTTGCGACGGGCGCGCGGATAAAGCAAGTCGGTAACGGCCTTAACGGTTCCCTGAAGGTCAAATGAGACTTTCTCAAGCACCATCTGCCCGGCCTCAACCTTTGAGATGTCAAGAATATCGTTGATAAGATTAAGCAACTCCTCCGTGGATTGATAGGCAATCTGAGCCCACTCTCTTTGCTGGCTTGTTAGTTTTGTTCCCAAAAGCAAGGCCATCATCCCCATCGCGCCATTAAGCGGCGTACGGATCTCGTGGCTCATATTTGCAAGGAAATCGCTCTTTGCGCGCGTCGCGGCTTCTGCTTTTTTCTGCGACAGCTCTAATTGTGTCATTGGCCGCGTAATGGCACGGGCCAAAAGAATTGTCAGAATCACGAGTCCGATGAAAAGTGGGATAATAACCTTGGTCCAGAAAGATACACTCTCATCAAACGCGGCATCAATATCATCGATATAAACACCTGTAACCAGAACCCAACTCCAAGGCTCGAACAACTTGTCATACACCATTTTAGGGTGGACAGATTCACCCTGCCCCGGCTTCTTGTAGTGATAATATGTATAACCACCACCTTTAAGGGCGACTTCAATTTGGTTGCGAATATAAGGCACCCCTTTCGCATCGGTGACATCCATTCGCTGTTTGCCCTCTAAATCGCGATAAAGCGCATGCGCTTCTGTAATGCCATTGGTGTTATAAATGAACATATACCCATCATGATCGTACCGGATGGCGCGGATGACCTCTTTGGCTTTCTCTTTCGCTTCCTCAACCGAAAGCACCCCAGTTTCAGCAAGGCGGTGATGGTGCGCAACAACGCTCACCGCAGATTCAACGATACTCTTGATCAGAAGCTTTCGCTCGTTAAGCATAACATCGCGGCTTTGTTGAAGCCCGATCAACTGCAATAGAACGATGAGCAGCATACACCCGCCGAACAATGCAGCGAGCTTGATTTGAACCTGACGCTTCTTGTCCACTTTGTTAACCTTTTTTAAGGAACGGGAACGGAATGAGTGCGCAATATTATTGATCTTTATCGTTAAATTAACCTTAATCGCGTTAGTTCGTTTTTGTTTTCAAAAAGATGACATCGTGTCACAAAACGGCTATCACGACACCATGAACACCAATGACTTAACACACAATATTATGCGACGTCGCACCTTTGCGATCATCGCACACCCCGACGCCGGCAAGACAACTTTGACGGAAAAGTTGTTGCTTTTCGGGGGCGCAATCCAACTTGCCGGTGCGGTCAAAGCTAGAGGCGAGCAACGCCGCGCGCGCTCTGACTGGATGAAGGTCGAACGCGACCGTGGTATTTCCGTCACCGCCTCGGTCATGAGTTTTGATTATGCGGACAAATCTTTCAATCTCGTCGACACACCAGGGCATGAAGATTTTTCGGAAGATACGTACCGCACATTAACCGCTGTCGACAGCGCGGTGATGGTCATCGACGGCGCCAAGGGTATTGAAAGCCAGACGCGCAAACTGTTCGAAGTGTGCCGCCTGCGCGATGTACCGATTATCACCTTTGTAAACAAAATGGACCGCGAGTCCCGCGACCCCTTTGACCTTATCAGCGAAATTGAAGAAACGCTGGCGCTTGATGTCACGCCGGCCAGTTGGCCGATTGGCTCAGGCCATGATTTTAAAGGCTGTTATGACCTTATCCGCGATCAGCTTATCCTTCTTGATAAGGCCGATCGCCATCGTCTTACCGACGGGATAGCCTGTGAAGGGTTGGATGACCCCAAGGTTGACGCTCTGCTGGGCATAGAAGCTGCCGCAAAGTTACGTGAAGAAGTGGACATGGTCCGTGGCCTTTGCAAGCCGTTCGATCTTCAGGCCTATCGCGAAGGGCACCTGACCCCCCTCTTCTTTGGCAGCGCCGTGTTTAATTTTGGCGTGCGTGAGCTGCTCCTTGGCCTTGCCGAACATGCGCCCTCGCCGCGCCCGCAAAAAGCCGATGTGCGCGCGGTTGATCCCGCAGAAACCAAGGTCACCGGTTTTGTTTTCAAGGTTCAGGCCAATATGGATCCCAACCACCGCGACCGCATCGCCTTTGTGCGGTTGTGTTCGGGTCATTTCAAACGGGGCATGAAACTTTTTCATCCACGCAGCGGTAAGATGATTGCCGTCAACAACGCCGTTCTCTTTTTAGCGCGTGACCGTGAACTCGCCGAAGACGCATTTGCAGGCGACATTATGGGTATTCCCAATCATGGAAGTCTGCGCATCGGCGACACGCTGACGGAAGGCGAAACGCTCAACTATCTGGGCGTGCCAAGCTTTGCGCCGGAACTACTTCAACGTGTGCATGTCGAAGACCCGATGAAGGTGAAACACATCCGCCGCGCCCTTGAACATTTTGCGGAAGAAGGCGCAAGTCAGGTGTTCAAACCCTTGGCCGGGGCCGAATGGATCGTGGGCGTTGTCGGTGCGCTTCAATTCGAGGTTCTCGCCGCGCGCATCGCCGCCGAATATGGTCTGCCCGCCCGTTTTGAAACCGCAGGCATTGAAGCCGCCCGCTGGGTGGTGAGCGAAGACAAGGCTGCGCTTGAAAAGTTCATCGACCTCAATCGTGGTTCGCTTGCGCATGATCATGACGGCGCGCTGGTTTTCTTGGCGCGCAACGCGTGGCACCTGAACCGCGCGATGGAGGATTATCCCGCCTTGCGCTTTATGAAGACCCGCGAAATGTTTGGCGTTTAGCTAAACCTTCCGGGTCGACCAGCTTTGCGCAACGCCAAGGCCAAGCAAGGTGGCATAGGTTGCGGCGATGGCCGGGATGTGCATCCCAAAATCCACAAGGCTGTGCGTCGCGACAAGGGCGCTGGCCCCTATCGCAAGGGCCGGATAAATGCCGTCCTTCTTGCGCTTCCACAGGCCCGTGATGCAACAGCTTATCAGCGCGGCAAGTGACGCAAACAAGATCAGTGCGCCCGGCACACCAAGATCCATCATCATCTCCAGATA
>CAYZXV010000157.1:0-3711 GCA_964482525.1 uncultured Rhodospirillaceae bacterium
TGTGGGAGCACGCCTACTACCTCGATTACCAAAACAGGCGGCCAGACTTCCTGCAGACCTTTATGGACAGCTTGATCAACTGGGACTTCGTGGCGAAAAACCTCGCTGGGTAGGCCTTACCACTCATTCAAAATTAAAAAGGGTGAACCCTCATGGCTCACCCTTTTTTTATTATTCATCCGAAGGCAAAGCGAGCGAACGCAAACCATTCTCTCTAATGCCGGATGCTTTCCCCCTTGCGCCCAGACGGTTTTGCAACCGCAAGAGCCGTCTTGTCGGCCTCGACAGTCTTATCTTCCCGCTCATCCCATACAACAGGCATAAGAGGTTTGGTCAGTGCAACCTTAAGCACTTCGTCCACCGTATTGATCAGGATGATTTTAAGCCCCTTCTTCACATTGTCGGGGATTTCGGTCAGGTCGCGTTCGTTCTCCTTGGGGATACACACGATTGACAGTCCGCCGCGAAGGGCTGCGAGCAATTTCTCCTTGAGCCCGCCGATCGGCAGAACGCGCCCACGCAGCGTGATTTCGCCCGTCATGGCAACATCCTTGTGAATCGGAATGCCGGTGAGCACTGAGACGATCGAGGTCACCATCGCGACGCCCGCGCTCGGCCCGTCTTTGGGCGTCGCCCCTTCGGGGACGTGAACGTGAATATCGCGCTTTTCAAGAAAGCCTTGCGCAATCCCAAACTGGGCCGCGCGCGCCTTTACATAACTTTCGGCGGCCTGGACGGATTCACGCATCACATCGCCAAGTTTGCCGGTGATGGTGATTTTGCCCTTGCCGGGAAGCGCGACCGCTTCGATCGAGAGCAACTCGCCCCCGACTTCCGTCCATGCAAGCCCTGTGGTGACGCCCACCATATCTTCGGCTTCAACCTCGCCAAAGCGGAACTTCTTCACGCCCAAATATTTTTCAAGACTGCGGCGCGTGATGTTGATGCTTTTGACCTTGCGCGAGAGGATATCTTTGATCGCTTTGCGCGCAAGTTTTGCCATTTCACGCTCAAGATTACGCACGCCAGCCTCGCGCGTGTAATAGCGGATGATGTCGCGCAGCGCGTCTTCGGATACCGAGAACTCGGTTTTCTTCAGGCCGTGATCCTTTGAAACCTTGCCAAGCAAATGACGCTGGGCGATTTCGATCTTCTCATCCTCGGTGTAGCCGGAGAGACGGATGATCTCCATACGATCAAGCAGCGGTTGCGGCATCTTCATCGTGTTCGCGGTGCACACGAACATGACATCGGACAGATCGTAATCGACCTCAAGGTAATGATCGTTGAACGTGTTGTTCTGCTCGGGGTCCAAAACTTCAAGCAGTGCGGATGATGGATCGCCGCGCCAATCGGCGCCCAGCTTGTCAACCTCGTCCAAAAGGAACAGGGGGTTTGACGCCTTCGCTTTTTTCATCCCCTGCACGATCTTACCCGGCATCGAGCCGATATAAGTGCGGCGGTGGCCCCGAATTTCCGACTCGTCCCGCACGCCGCCCAGCGACATACGCACAAAATTACGGCCCGTGGCGCGCGCGATGGATTTGCCAAGCGAGGTCTTGCCAACGCCCGGCGGGCCAACGAGGCACAAAATGGGGCCTTTGAGCTTGCCGCGCCGCTGCTGGACTGCGAGATATTCAAGGATGCGTTCCTTGACCTTCTCAAGG
The DNA here is from genome assembly GCA_964482525.1 of uncultured Rhodospirillaceae bacterium. Classification (GTDB taxonomy): domain Bacteria; phylum Pseudomonadota; class Alphaproteobacteria; order UBA9219; family UBA9219; genus UBA8914. The sequence goes on from CAYZXV010000157.1 coordinate 1,668, forward strand.
CCGTAATGATCGACATTCAGGATTTTTTCCGCTTCCTTGATGTTCTTGCGCGTTTTGGTCTGCTCGTCCCAAGGGATGTTCGTCATCCAATCCAAATAATTGCGCACAACAGTCGCCTCGGCGGACATGGGGCTCATGGTGCGTAGCTTCTTAAGCTCAGCCAGCGATTTTTCCTTGGCCTCCTTGCTCATTTTAAGCTTGTTGATTTTCTCTTCAAGCTCACCAACCTCGTCCTTGCCGTCTTCGCCCTCGCCAAGTTCTTTCTGAATCGCCTTCATCTGTTCGTTCAGGTAGTACTCGCGCTGGGTCTTCTCCATCTGCTTTTTCACGCGGGTGCGGATACGCTTTTCAACCTGAAGAACGCCGATTTCGCCTTCCATGTGGCCAAAGATGCGCTCCAGCCGATCATTCACCGACGCGATTTCCAAAAGCGCCTGCTTCTCAGGGATTTTCAGGGCCAAATGCGCGGCCACCGTATCCGCAAGGCGGGCCGGGTCATCAATTTGGCTGACCGTCACCATGACTTCGGGCGGAATTTTTTTGTTGAGCTTGATATACTGCTCGAACTGCGCAACCACGCCACGGGCCAAAGCATCCAGCTCCGCCTTATCCCCCGTATATTCCTCAACAGGTTCTGCGAGAGCTTGAAAAAAATCGGGGTTCTCGGCAAAGCGGATCACACGCGCCCTCTGCCCCCCTTCGACCAAAACTTTCACTGTACCGTCGGGCAACTTCAACAACTGCAAGACGGTGCCAATCGTGCCCTGAAGGAACAAATCCCCCTGCTGCGGCTCGTCAAGCGCGGCGTCTTTTTGGGTAAGCAGGAGAATATGCTTATCCTCTTGCATCACATCTTCCAGCGCGCGCACAGACTTCTCGCGCCCCACGAAAAGCGGCACAATCATATGCGGAAAGACGACGATATCGCGCAACGGAAGCACGGGATACAGCGCGCCCGAAGGAGACCCAACAACCATGGTAACACCCTTTCTGTGATGCCGAAAACGGCCTATTTTTTGTTGCAGTTTGGCATCAAATCACTTTCTTATCAGCCTATTTTGCCCTATTTCCGGGTCTAAAAACAGCAAAAAAGACACAAGGCCCCACGTGCGAAGCCAACACAAACATTGCCCAGGAGATCGGGTTAACATATTGATATTTAATAAAAAACTTCATCAAATAAACTGGATTCTCTCTTTTTCCAAAACATCGCGCGCATGCGTATATGTCGGATCAACAAGGGGGAGAATTTCGTTCACTTTCGCGCGGTCCGATCGTTTAGCCGCAGATTCTAGGTCACTTAGCATATGGCTCAGTCGGATAAGACCACAGCTGCCGCTTGAGCTTTTAAGTGTATGGGCCGCATCTCGAATGATTTCAAGATCATCACTTTTGAACGCGAGCATGCGTTGCGCCGAGTCGGTTAGGAAGACGCGCGTAACTTGTTCAACTGCAGCTGCCCCCAAATCGTCCCGCATGCGTTTGAGAACGCGGGCATCGAACACAACAGGAATGGCCTTTTTCGGCGGATCTTTCGCATGGACCTGGGGTCCGGTCCTGTCAATCGGGGACAACGGCGCGCCCTCTTCGGTGATAATTTTGACTTGTAACCAACGCTCTAAAGTACGCACCAGAACCGGATACTCGATAGGTTTGTTCAAATAATCGTTCATCCCTGCCTTAAGACACAGATCACGATCACCCGCCATGACATGCGCCGTAAGCGCGATGATGGGAACATTAGCCTTAGCCCCACCCATGGCGCGAATGTGCCCGGTGGCCTCCATCCCATCCATTTCTGGCATCGAAACATCCATCAAGATTAAATCATAGTCTTTCGCTTTGACTTTCTCGATCGCCTGAAGCCCTGTGCAGGCTTCCTCAACCTGAACCCCTGCTTTTTGCAAATAGCGCATCGCGACAAGACGGTTTGTGTCGTTATCCTCGACCAATAAAACAGAACGTTCTTTTTCAGAAAGCGTCCCGAGCCCATCACGATCGGACGTATCCTGAAGACTCGACTCAACATCTTCTTTATTGACTT
>CAYZXV010000158.1:0-3694 GCA_964482525.1 uncultured Rhodospirillaceae bacterium
CCCAAGCGTGTGGCTATGGCGCGGCGACCACTAATCGCATCGGCAGGGCAGGGCGCCGCCAGGAGGTGCGTGAGCAGCGAAAAGGGCGTGCGCGTATCGGCCCTCGCGGCAAGGGCCGCCAGATAATCCCGCCAAATCGTATGTGTGGGTTCTGCCGAAGCGCGCAGGCGATCCCACAACGTCACGCCTTTGGGGCGTGCGGCGGCAAGGGTGATTAAATCGTCTTCCCGTGCGCTAATCAGGGGGCCGCGCAGGACACAGGCGAGCGTTAAATCGTCCTCAGGCAACAAGGCAAACTGAAGCGCGGCAAGCAAATCCATGACCGCAAGCTGACGACTGAGCGCCATTCGGTCGATGCCAGAGACATCAACATCTAACTTTTTTAGGGAGCGAACCAAATGATACACAAACGGACCACGGCTTTGCACAAGCACCAAAATATCACCATACCCCATGGGACGCAGCGCGCCCGTGGCGCGATCCTCAATCGCCGCGCCACCGCGCACCCACGCCTTGATTTGCTGTGCGATCAACTCCGCAAGCTCAGCGGCTGGATCGTGCGCGAGCTCATAGGCATCGGGAAGCTCCCACCCGGCTTCGGTGGGTCCAGCGGCCTCATCCTTTGGTGGGACAAGCGGGGGCCAAACTTCCACCCGCCCAACCGCCTGTGCACGAAAGGCGCTGTGCGCAATGGGCGCAGAGGCTACGCCAGCCCGCGCCGTATCGGATGCGAAGACGGCGTCCACAGCGCGCAAAATCGCAGGCGCGGAACGGAACGACACAGACAACGGCACTTCATCGAAAGGTTTTTGAGCCTGTGTAATTTTCTTGGCAAAATGGGCGCGCATGCGGGTAAAGACGCTGACATCCGCGCCTTGAAAGCTATAGATGGATTGCTTTTCATCACCCACGACAAACAGCGTGCGGGGTGTTTGGTCGTGGGCCCCTTGACCGGCGAAAAACTCTTCCGCCAGCGCGGCGACAATCTCCCACTGCGCGGGATTAGTGTCTTGCGCTTCGTCGACCAAAAGATGGTCAAGGCCCCCATCGAGCTTGTAGAGAACCCATGGTGTTTTATCCGATTGCGTAAGCAAAGCGCGGGCGCGTGCAATCAAATCATCATAGTCGAGGGCGGCGCGGACTGCCTTGCGTGCGGCATAGGCTCGTGTGGCGGCAAGACCAAGGGTCAGCGCATCGCGTGTGCGTTCGACCGTTTGGGTTGCGTCCTGCGCTATACGCAAGCTCAGCAAACGCTGGGCTTCCACGTCCAAAATCGCGGGACCTTCGGGCATGGCTTTTGCGCTGTCTTTGTCAAAAAGCCGCTGACGCTGGCCGCCTTCGTTTGTGATAAAAACGGATTCATAATCCGCCCATGCGGCAAGGCGGCTCTGCGCATCGGGAAGCGCAAGCCACATAAGAATCCGCTCGCCAAGCTTTGCACTTGTTTTGCCGCCATGCGTTGCCGCTGCGCGCGCAGCGGCGAGAAGACCGGCGCGATCAAACGCACCTTCTTGTACGGCATGTTGGATAAGGGTTTCAGGCGTAGCCTCTGGCGCAAGACCCAAGAAAGCGGCAAGCGCGGCCATCATGCCGTCAAGACCTCCGTAATCGTGCAGAGCGCGTTCGATTTTTGCGCAGTTGTCTTTTATTTCTTCAACCAACGCATCAAGAGTCGGCATGGCCATGGCCTGCGACAAGCGCGCAAAGGCATGCGCCGCAGGATCGGTGGTGTCCGGTGGCGCGATGGCCAGCGTGTGAAACAGGGCGGTGAGCGTCTCGTCCTGAAGCGCGCGCGCCTCTTGTTCTTCCATCACCGCAAAATGCGGGGGCAGGTGGGCTTCAACAGGAAAGCGGCGAAGAATTTCCTGAGCAAAACCGTGGATCGTTTGAAGGCGCAGACCGCCGGGACAATCGAGAACTTGCGCAAACAACCGGCGCGCACGCTCACGCTGCGCGCTCTTTGGCGCGTGGCCCTGAAGCGCATCAAGATCAGCATCAAGGTCGGCATCGCTGCAGGTCGCCCAGCGCGAAAGCCGCGCGGTGAGGCGCACGGCCATTTCGGCGGCGGCTGCACGCGTAAAGGTAAGGCAAAGAAGACGCGAAGGTGCGGCACCGTCCAGCAAAAGCCGCGTCACGCGATCCGCAAGCACTTTTGTTTTGCCGGACCCAGCGGACGCGCCGACCCACACCGAGGCTTGCGGGTCAGAAGCCCGCCTTTGGGCCTGCGCAACCGTATCGTGAAGAGGAAGGGGGGCTAAAGTCATCTTATCCGGCCAAGAAAACACGGTTTATCGATATCAGGAATTACGATGTCAGCGCAAGCGCAGAGGTTGGCGATGGGGCTTTGTTCTAAGTGAAGGGAGTAAGAAATGCGCAATATTTCCAACAGAAAAACCGCGCTGTCTTTATACACCCCGCCCCTAACCCCTCCCCAAGGGGAGGGGGATCCCTCCGTGTTCGTGGATAGGGAACCTCTCATTTATAGTTCTCTCTTTCTACAAGAGCTCTGGCGTTCCCCTCCCCTTGGGGAGGGGTTAGGGGCGGGGTCAAGCTGAGTGGCGCCCTGAAGAGAAAATAAACACATATCTTGTAATATGCTGCGTGAGACAAGGGAAGGTGGCGGTGTATGAAAACGGCGATCATTGAAGAAGCCAAGCCTTTGTTGCGGAGTCCGGGCGGGTGGTTTTTTGTCTCGAACGCCGTGCTCTATACGCAGACCAGCGCAGCGCGTGTTGTTTGGTGTGGCGAATCTTGTGCAAGCAATAACGTACAGTGTCGTCCCGCAAGCTTTGGGAACGTTATTGCGCCATAGCGTGCTTGCGATTTGTGAGTTTTTGATCGCGCTTGGTCTTGCGTTCATCGCGGTCAATGCGGGTTATGCGCCGGGGACGGCGTTTGCATTGATCGTTCCCGTTGTGGCGGTTGGTTTTGTGCGCAGTTTTCGGCCCCGGTGGCTCACGCCTGACCTTGCCTATGCCGATATGATGATCCTATCTCTCATGACTGCGTATGTGGCTGTGGTTGAAGGCAACTTAGCGAATGCCATTTCGCGCGGATTCGTGCTTTTCGGCCTTTGTCGGCTCGCCGCGCTGCGGGTACAGAGCGAAAAGAGGCGTTCGCTTTTCGATTTTGGTCGAATTTAAGAGGCCTTAGAGTCCCTAGAAAACAATTCCGGAAGCGGAAAATTCACCGAAACGGGTAAGGCCTCAACGAAGAAAAGGGCAAAAAAACGAGCGTTTCTGCGGGTTCCAGCGAGTCTTTACGGAAAATTAATTATCCACAAGAATTTGTTATTTTCTCACTAGACAAGCGAAATGAAACGCAGTACTTTCCCCTTCATCGGCGGTCGATAACCGCGACTTCCGGTAGCTGACTTATTGACACTTCGAATTGGGCTCGCCAGCCAAGCATAAGCGAAAGCTGGGGGGTTCTTGTGTCGCTTTTTTAGGTTGGCGGCAACAGGAGGCCTGGTCCTCCGACGTTCTTGGACATCGTGAAGAATAGATGAGAAGGGATGCGCAGACGGCGATCCGCGATGGGCTCCGTTTTGACCGTAAGGTCTGGCGGGGCTGGTTGAGAATATCAATCAGCCTATCTTAATGCCTCAAGTGTTAAGATATGGTTTTCGGTTTTGCTGTTTGAGCATCCTAGTCGACAAGTTTTGTTTTGAATTCTTTTTGTTCGCAAGAACAAG
>CAYZXV010000159.1:0-3689 GCA_964482525.1 uncultured Rhodospirillaceae bacterium
GACTTCACCATCGCGGCGAAATTGTCTGGTGCGCGGTTCAGTATGCTGATGGGCAATTTGGCGCGACTTGAGCGCGCGATCGGCAACTTTATGCTCGACCTTCACACGCTGGAGTTCGGCTATACCGAAGTTTCGCCGCCGCTCATGGTGCGCGATGAGATTTCCTATGGCACTGGCCAGCTACCGAAGTTCGCCGAAGATTTATTCCGCACGACAACGGGCTTGTGGCTGATTCCCACCGCTGAAGTGCCACTCACCAACATGGTGCATGGCGATATTGTGAATGCCGAAGAGCTTCCTTTGCGCATGACGGCGCGCACGCCGTGCTTCCGCTCGGAAGCCGGTTCGGCGGGCAAGGACACGCGCGGCATGCTGCGCCAGCATCAGTTCTATAAGGTCGAGCTCGTCAGCATCACAACGCCGGATCAGTCCAAGGCCGAGCATGAGCGCATGACGGAATGCGCCGAAACAGTTTTGAAGCGCCTTGAGATTCCCTATCGCACCGTCGTCTTGTGCACGGGCGACATGGGCTTTTGCTCGCAGAAAACCTATGACATCGAAGCGTGGCTGCCGGGGCAAAATACCTACCGCGAAATCTCAAGCTGCTCCAACTGCGGCGATTTCCAGGCACGGCGCATGAATGCGCGCTGCCGCACAGCAGGCGAGAAAAACACACAGTTCGTCCATACGCTCAACGGCTCTGGCCTTGCCATCGGCCGCACGCTGATTGCGATTATGGAGAACTTCCAGAATTCCGACGGCTCGGTCGAAATCCCCGCCGCTTTGCGTCCCTATATGGGCGGCATGGAAAAGATCGAGACAGCGGGATAGGGCGTTTCATTACAAACGCCATACACACAAAGGGAGGAAATATCATGGCTCAACCTACGCTAACTATTAAGTCTGGCCAAAACGTCGAAGAAATTGTCTCCGCCGCAAATGCCATGCTTGGCACGACACTTATGCCATCTATCCTTGTGAGCTTCCCAACGCAGGGACGTTATTCATCGACAACCCCCGGTAATCGCGCTTCCCTTTTCGTTCCTAAAGGCGGCTTGACGATTCCAGTTACAAAACCCCTTACCCCCGGCACGCTTGCCCGGGCGGTCCAAACTCACGGCGACATTGCCCTGGCGCAGAAAAGCCAAGGCACCATCGCCCTACGTCCTGTTTTTGGGTCATAAGGGTTTTGGGGGCGCGCAATGCGCCCCCATTCCTGCCATATTCTCGGGGTAAAGAAACACTTGCCCTGTGGGGAAGCTTCTTGCAGATTCCTCGCACCGGACATTCATTCGATGTGAGATTCGCCAGATGACCAAGCTCCCTGTTCTTGTCCTCCTTGCCGGGCTTGTAAGCGCCTGCACCGCTTATGCCCCGCCCCAGCACCAAAGCTATGCGCCCACGGCTGGCGGATCTTATACCGTTCGGGCTGGCGAAAACATCTATGCTGTCGCCAAGAAAAACAACGTGCGCATGACCGATATCATTGCGCTAAATAAGCTGACCGCGCCCTATCACCTCCGCACAGGCCAAACCATCACGCTGCCCGCACGCGATGGCTTTGCCGCCCCAGCGCCAGAATCCGCCCCCATGGATTACATCGACAAAGGGCCCCTGCGCCCCACACCGGAAAGGGTCGCCGTCCCGTATGAAACCACCACAGCCGCGCCGTCTCAGGGGCTTGCAGGCGCACAGGCTGTGGATGCCACGCCACTTGAGCCTGTCGTCATCGAGGGCAAGAGAGACCCGGCGATTAAAACAACCCAAAATTTTGGCACGGCCCAACCGGAACCGATTAAGTTAGAAGGGCAGGACAAAGAGGATCACGAAGCAGCAGTCCCTGCCCTTCCGGCACCTTCGACATCTGCTGCCCCCACCCCAACAGCGGCCACAACTGTTCCTGATCTAGCTGCCAAAACGCCATCTGGTGAAACCGATTTGAACGCGTCCGCACCAAGTTTTGGATGGCCAGTGCGTGGCACAATCATCTCCGCCTATGGGCCCAAGGGCAAAGGCCGGGATAATGACGGCATCAATATCGGCGCCCCGAAAGGGTCACCCGTCAAAGCCGCAGAAGGTGGGATGGTTGTTTATGCCGGAAACGAAATGAAAGGCTTTGGCAACCTTGTTCTCATACGTCATCAAGGTGGTTGGGTCACCGCTTATGCCCACTTAGATCGCATCACGGTAACAAAAGAAGCCATAGTCGCGAAAGGCGATATGATAGGGACCGTGGGATCGACGGGTGGTGTATCTTCGCCCCAGCTTCACTTCGAAACCCGTCGGGACGGGGCCGCTGTCGACCCGGAACTGATGATTAAATGATACCCCACTGGGCTTTTCGTGGCATAAAAACGGCAGGGTGAAAAAACTTTTTCCGTTTTTGGCCTTTGTCTTTGTGTCTTATGGCATGATTCGGTTATAAACCTGTGGTTCGTTTTATCGTTTTGCGTGTGTTAGGAGCTTTTCTATGCTGATGTCCCTTCGCCCCATCAGGTATTTAGCCACACTGGCCCTTGCGATGGCCATTATGATTGGTCTTCAGGCCCAAAGCTTTGCCCAAACGGCTGAAGCCCCTCTTTCCGCGCAAGCTCAATTTATTCAAAGCCTTGGTGATAGAGCCGTCAAACTTTTGGCCGACAAAGCATTGACCCCTGAACAACGCAACGCGATGTTCCGCCAGCTTTTACGGGACTCTTTTGATCTGAGCACCATCGCCCGCTTTGTTATCGGTCGCAGCTGGCGTACCGCAACACCCGAGCAGCAAAAAGAATACATGGAACTGTTCGAAGCCCTTGTCGTCAAGACCTATTCCGACCGCTTTGCCCTTTACACCGGTGAAGGCTTCAAGGTTCGCTCGTCCCAGCCAGAAGGGGACAAAGATACCATTGTAAACAGTAATATTGTCCGTCCGGACGGGTCTCCGGCAACAACAGTGACGTGGCGAGTACGGACAAAAGACGGCACAATGGGAGTCATCGACGTGGTCGTTGAGGGCGTAAGCATGAGCGTCACCCAGCGCCAAGAATACGCAAGTGTTCTTCAACGGGGCGGTGGCGATATCAACATCCTGCTTGACTTGATGCGCGAACGCGCCGGGCTGAAAAAGGGCTAATAATCCCATACGGGAAAGGGTTGGCTTACCATGTCCCGCCTTTACCGCCTTCTAACCGATATATCAGCGCCGCTGATCGCGCTTTATCTGCGCCGCCGCAAGGCGCGTGGCCGTGAGGATGCTTTGCGCTTTCCCGAACGGCTTGGCCACGCCTCGATCAGTCGCCCGAAAGGCAAGCTTGTGTGGTGCCATGCCGCAAGCGTTGGCGAAACCATGTCGGTCCTCACGCTCCTTAAAAACCTTGCGGACCGTTACCCCAGCTGGCACATCTTGCTTACAACCGGAACGGTCACCTCCGCAAAGCTGGTGGAGGGCCGTTTGCCAAAAGGCGCGGTGCATCACTATGTCCCCGTCGACCGCTGGCCTTATGTCACGCGCTTTCTGGATCACTGGCGGCCCGATCTCGTACTGTGGGTTGAAAGCGAATTGTGGCCAAATATGCTGGGCGCGATTGCAGCAAGGCGCATTCCCGCGATCCTCCTGAATGGTCGCATGTCAGAAAAATCCTATCGTCGGTGGCGCATGCTTGGCGCGGGCGCAAAGGAGATGATGAGCGCCTTTGTTCTTGGCCTGA
>CAYZXV010000160.1:0-3659 GCA_964482525.1 uncultured Rhodospirillaceae bacterium
TGCCAAGCAGCTTGAGAAGTTAGGGATGAGTAAGATTGAGGTGCGGGACTTCTTCCGTTCCTATAACGCGAACGCGATGGCCTTCCGTAAGGTCAGCGAGGCGTATGACTGAACCCCTTTTGTGCGAATGAAAGAGTGAAGGAGCCGATCATGGCCACTGCAACGAAAAAGAAACCCGCCAAGGCTACAGCTGAAAAGGCTGCTGCTGCAAAGCCCAAGAAGAACATGACCCGTACCATCCAGGTGGACGAGTTGTCACGTGTCGAGGGTGAAGGCGCGTTGTTTGTCCGCGTCAAGGACGGTGCGATCAAGGAATGCAAGTTCCGAATTGTCGAGCCCCCGCGCTTTTTCGAAGCCTTCCTGCGTGGCCGCAGCTATATGGAGGTGCCCGATATCACCGCTCGTATATGCGGCATTTGTCCCATGGCCTATTTGATGGGCGCACAGCAGGCGATGGAAAATGCCCTTGGCGTACAGGTGACGGAACCCATCCGTGATTTGCGCCGCTTGATGTATTGCGGCGAATGGATCGAAAGCCATGTGCTTCACGCCGCGATGCTTCATGCGCCGGATTTCCTTGGCCTTGATGACGTGCTCAAGCTTGCCGCCACGAACAAGCAAGTGGTGCAAGATGCGCTTCGCCTGAAAAAGCTTGGCAACGATATCCTTGAAGTCATTGGCGGTCGCGCCATTCACCCGATCAACACACGTGTCGGCGGCTTTTACAAGGTACCGTCAAAGAAAGCTCTGCGTGGCCTTATAGACGAGTTGAAATGGGGCATCGATGCCAGCATCGCGATTGCGAAATTGTTCGCGACGTTCGACTTCCCAGACTATGAATATGATTATCATTGCGTATCGCTGCAGCATCCCGATGAGTACGCGATTGTCGAGGGCGATGTGGTCAGTAACCGGGGTATCCATATTCCGGTCAGCGACTTCCACAAAGTGTTTCAGGAATCGCATGTTTCGCACTCGACCGCCCTGCGCGGTTCGACCCGCGACGATGGCGAGCCCTACCTCACCGGCCCGAATGCGCGTTACAACAATAACTATAAACAGCTCACCAAGCTTTCCAAGCAGGTTGCGAAGGAAGTTGGGCTTGATACGACCTGTAACAACCCGTTCAAAAGCATTCTCGTCCGTATGGTTGAAACGGTGTATGCCTGTGAGGAGTCTATACGCCTCATCAAGAAGTATGAGGAGCCGGATGTTGCCTATGTCGAAAGCACACCTAAGGCTGGCGAAGGTCATGGTATGACAGAAGCACCACGCGGTGTGTGTTATCATGCCTATAAGCTTGATAATAATGGGCGCGTAACCAAGGCTGTGATTTCTTCACCGACCGCGCAAAACCAGCCGCAGATCGAACGCGATTTGTTCGGCGTGGTAGAGCGGAGCTTACATCTCAATGAAAAAGAGTTGAAATGGCGGTGTGAGCAAACGATCCGCAACTATGATCCATGCATTTCATGCTCTTGCCACTTTCTTAAGCTCACGATGGTGCGTGAGTAAGGGAAGGTATCTCTGATCATTGATATTAGAGATATGAACATTCATAAAACCACCCTCTCCTTTTGAGAGGGTGGTTTTTCTTTGTATCAATAGTATAATGCTGATAGGTGGGTGGCGTGATCATAAGAAAAAAACAAATGGGACCCCCGCCTTCGCGGGGGGACGGGGGAAGGGGTAAAACAACCACTATACTCCGTCATGCCCGCGCAGGCGGGCATCCCATTTTCTTGAATCATTTTGTCAGACATTGACTATAATACAGGGTCCCTTTCATGTCTTATTTGTTCCTTGGTGTTGGTAATCGTGAGCGCGGCGATGACGCCGTGGGGCCGCGCATGGCTGAGGCTTTTGCCGTAGATCCATCTTTTTCAAATGCTGGGATCACTGTTGTGGATCACAGCGGCGAGGGCGTGTCGCTTATGCATTTATGGGAGGGTAAAGATCGTGTGGTTATTGTTGACGCCATGAAATGTGGGTTACGTTTGGGCTCTATGCGCCGGTTTGACGCAATAAAATCGCCTTTGTCTTATGGCGTTTTTCGGTATTCCAGCCACTTATTCGGTCTTGCCGAAGCAACAGAGATGGCGCGTACCCTTGGCACGTTGCCAAAGGAAATGATTATTTTCGGCATCGAAGGTCGTGCGTTCGGTTTTGGGGACCCTATGTCGCCTTCCGTGGTCCGTGCTATGAAAAAAGTCGAAATTGAGGTAAGGAAAGAACTTGGCCTGAAAGGCTAATTGTTTAAAACCGGGGATGAGGGCCATATGTCCGCCGATATCATGGAACTGCGCGATTTTTACGCCTCGACGATGGGTCGTATCGTGCGGCAACTACTCCGGGATCATGTAGCACGGTTGTGGCCCGATGTTCGGGGGCAGGCTGTCCTTGCCCTTGGCTATGCAACGCCGCTTTTACGTCCATGGCTTGGAAAAGTCGAAAGACTTATTGCTGTGATGCCAGAAACGCAGGGCGTCGCTTTTTGGCCGAAGGAAGGGCCCAACATTGCCTGTATGGCCGATTTGGCGGCCTTACCCTTGGCGGATGAGTCGGTGGATCGCATCATTGCGCTTCATGCGATGGAAAGTGCCATTGATGCGGAAGCCGTCGTTGCAGAAATTGCTCGCGTACTTAAACCAGAGGGACGAGTCCTGATTATCGTGTCGCGCCGTCGGGGCCTGTGGGCTCATTGCGAAGGGACGCCCTTCGGGACTGGTCAGCCTTATTCAGCGGCTCAACTCAAGAAGCTTCTGAAAGAAGAAGGTTTCATGATTGAACGTGCTGAAACTGCACTTATTCTCCCACCATGGGGGCGGTTGTTTTGTTCTTTCGCACAAATTGTCGAACACTATACGGGGTGCTTTTTGCGTGGGTTTGGAGGTGTGCTTATTCTCGAAGCGCGCAGGCAACTTTATGCCCCAACCTTGGTCAAAACACGCTCCTCTCGCCGCAAAAGGATCGTCCTTCCTCTCCCGTGTCATGGGGTTTCGCGGCTAAAATTGGATGAGAACTAAAGGAGAACAAAATTGACTCGCCTTTTGAGGGGAATGTGATAAAACGGAGATACGGAATCAAAGTCTAACACGATATGAAATCGAAACGAAGGCGGTGAAATATGGCTGGAAGCGTGAACAAAGTGATTATTGTCGGCAACCTTGGCAAGGACCCAGAGGTTCGCTCGTTCCAGAATGGTGGGCGGGTTGCCAGTTTTTCCGTCGCGACGTCAGAGTCTTGGAAGGACAAGGCCACCGGCGAAAAGAAAGAGCGCACCGAATGGCACCGCGTTTCTGTGATGAACGACAACCTTGTGACCGTGTGCGAACGCTACCTGAAAAAGGGCGCGAAGGTCTATATCGAAGGTCAGCTTGAAACGCGCAAATGGCAGGATAAGGACGGACAAGAACGCTATACGACCGAGGTTGTCCTGCGCCCCTATCGCGGGGAACTCACCATGCTCGATAGCAAGGGAAGCTCTGGCGGTGGCAACTATTGCAACGATACGCCTGCGTTCGACAATACGCCGTCCTCTGGTTCGTTCGGTGGCGGTTCCTCGGCTCCCGACTTGGATGACGACATCCCGTTTTGAGACGGGAGCAACGGGTTGACCTTTAATCTCCTTATCTGGGATTGTGACGGCTGCCTTGTGG
>CAYZXV010000161.1:0-3646 GCA_964482525.1 uncultured Rhodospirillaceae bacterium
CAACATCAACCCATGTGTATTTCGCAATTTCGCCTCGCAGCAAACGAGTTCTGTTTGTTCCTTTTTCCCATAGGATCTCAGCGCGTTTAATATAAGCCTTTCGGTTGATCAGAAGCGCGCCGCCCTCGCCAGAGGTCACGACCTTTGAATCGTGAAAGCTATAGGCCCCCAGATCGCCAAGCGTGCCAAGCGCGCGGCCTTTATAGGTGGCGCCAACGCCCTGCGCCGCGTCTTCGATAAGGATCAGGCGATGCTTCTTGGCAAGACGACGGATCGTATCCATCTCGCATGCAACCCCGGCATAATGCACAACACATAGGGCGCGGGTTTTTTTTGTGATGGCCTCCTCGATAAGCGTTTCATCAATGTTGAGCGTGTCCGGCCTAATGTCCACAAATACAGGCACCGCGCCGCGAAGAACTACAGCCGTTGCCGTAGAAGAGAAGGTAAAGGACGGCATGATCACTTCATCGCCGGGCGCAAGCCGTGCGAGCAGGGCCGCCATTTCCAAAGCATCGGTGCATGAAGAGGTTAAGAGGGCTTGTTGTGTGCCGGTATGCTTCTTGAGCCATGCATGGCACCGCTCTGTTTCCTCGCACCCGCCGCAAATCGTTTGGGGCGACAGGATAACGTCGCGCAAAGCACGAACAGCTTTTGCATCTAGATCGTGTTGATTAAGGCGGATTTGATATCTTTGCATGATGGCTTCTATCCATGCCTATGGGAAAGAGGGTAAGACAAGCAAAGATACCAGTTCAAGCTCCGTACACAATACGGCAAATTTGGAGGTTCACGAGAATCTGAATAATTCGGTAGGGGGATTGCTGTGCATTTAGGCTGGATGAGTGATGCACATTAAACATCATTATTGGACCCCGCCCCTAACCCCTCCCCAAGGGGAGGGGGACTTGCAAGCTATCGTGGATAGAGTGTTTTAAAAATTCTGAATGTCAAAGGATCTGACTCTCCGGGGAAGCGGTTGTATCCCCCTCCCCTTGGGGGGGCCTTGCAAGCTATCGTGGATAGAGTGTTTTAAAAATTCTGAATGTCAAAGGATCTGACTCTCCGGGAAGCGGTGGTATCCCCCTCCCCTTGGGGAGGGGTTAGGGGCGGGGTGTATAGAGATAGAGAGCAGTAACCAATTTAAGGCTAAACCGAACTGTTGGCGTCATTTCACGCTCGCTGTTTCACTGCTTGCGTTTGTTCAACGCTCGTCCTCGCAATCACGCGTTCTTGTGCAGCCCCTTTACTTCTTCTTACCAAGCGGAATAGCTAGGAATCGCGGGTCGCCGTCACGGTCGATCAGGAGCAAAAGCGGCATCTCCTTCTTTTTGTGCGACTCGACAATATTTGCGAAGCTTTGCGTGTCCGTCACGTCGGTTTGGGCGGCTTGCGCAATAATATCGCCGGGGCGTAACCCATACTCTTCGGCCAATCCTTGCGGTGTGACAGAAGTTACGACAATACCCTGGACTGTTTTCCCAACTTTGAAGCGTTTACGCATTTCCTCGGACAAGGGAGCTACGCTAAGACCAAGCGTTTCAATTTTCTCTGACTTTGTCTTGTCTTTGGTTCCTGCTGGGGCTTTCTCCTTTGCCTCGGCATCATCGCTTTGGTCAAGTTGGCCGATTTTGACTTGAAGATTGACTTCACGCCCTCCGCGATAGATGGTCATGGGAACGGTTTTGCCGATATCCGTGTCTGCGACTAGGCGCGGCAGTTTGTGCATTTCGACAACATCCTTCCCGTCATAGGTGAGGATGATATCGCCCATTTTTACCCCAGCTTTGTCGGCTGGGCCGTCAGGCGTGACGTTGGAGACAAGCGCGCCCCGCGCTTTGCCAAGGGCAAGGCTCTTGGCAATGTCTGGCGTGACATCTTGAATACGCACGCCGATCCAGCCACGTTTTGTCACGCCATGTTCGATCAATTGCGTGACGACATTCTTTGCAATGGTTGATGGAATGGCAAAGCCTATCCCAACAGAACCGCCCGAAGGGGAATAAATAGCCGTGTTCACGCCAATAACTTGGCCATCCATATCAAACATAGGACCGCCGGAATTGCCACGATTAATGGGCGCATCGGTTTGAAGATAATCGTCATAGGGTCCGGAATTTATATCGCGCGCGCGGGCGGAAATGATGCCCGTTGTTACGGTGCCGCCAAGGCCAAAGGGATTACCGATAGCAAGAATCCAATCCCCAACCCGAACCTTGTCGCTATCGCCAAAACTCGCGGCAACAAGCGGCTTGTCGGTTGTAACTTTTAAAACGGCAAGGTCAGTTTTCTTATCACGGCCAACGACGGTGGCGGGAAGGTTGGTGTCGTCTTGAAGGATAACAGAAATTTCCTCGGCGTCCTGGATGACGTGAAGATTTGTGACGATATAGCCTTTGGGATCAATAATGAACCCAGAACCCAATGAGGAAACCTTGTGCTTGCGTGGGGCCGTTTCTTCATCCCCTTCGCCACCTTGGTCGTTTCTGTTTTGTGGTGATTGCTTGGGAAGGCGGTGCTGTTTAAATTCTTTAAAAAAATCTTCAAACGGTGAGCCTTCGGGAAAGTTGAACTCGAACTCGCGCATCACGTCGTCCTGCACGATCGTTTGCTTGGTCGAGATATTAACGACAGAGGGAAGAAGTTTGTCGGCAAGGTCCGCAAAACCTTCGGGGCCGACCCGTGCGAAGGAATCCGATGGCGCAACTAAGAGGGCCATAGCCAAAAAGACAAAACCAACAAAACGGCGCATTGATCGATCTCCTGTCTTCTGAATCTGTTACTTAAGGCGACGATTGGCTCAGGCCGTATTTTATACCCGGAATTCGGGCATCTTTATGGCCCCGACTTGCCGGGTTTGGCCCCGAAATACCGGAAAAAGTCGCCATCTGGATTCATGATATAGGTCGTGTTTTCCGGTTTTAAACCCTCTCGGTAAGCCAAAAGCGAGCGCCAGAAATTAAAAAACTCTGGGTCGCGGCTCGTTGCGGCGGCCATGATTTCCAAAGATTTGCGGTCGCCTTCACCCTTGATCTTTTCGGCTTCGCCTTGGGCTTCGGCAAGAATGATTGTTGCCTGACGGTCAGCATCAGCGGTTGTTTGCAGGGCTTCTTGTTTACCCTTGGCGCGGATCTGGGCGGCTTCCTGTTCGCGTTCTGATCGCATGCGCGAAAAGACTGCATCGCTCGTTTTTTCCGGCAGATCGGTACGGCGGATTCGAACATCGATTATTTCGACACCGAAATCCTTTGTTTCCGTGTTTAGCTGATCAGCAATTTGGCTCATTACGCCGACGCGTTCGGTTGACAGTAGAGACGCAAGCTTTACGCGACCCAATACGCTGCGAAGAGACGAATTTAACATGCTGCCGAGACGTTTCCCCGCGATATCTTCGTTGCGAAGGCGCTGATAGAATAACAAGGGGTCGATAATGCGGTAACGGGCGAAGGCGTCGACCTCCAACGGCTTTTGTTCTGCCAGCATGATTTCCTGCGAAGGGGCATCGATAGCCAGAACGCGCCGCTCGAAATAGGCCACGCTTTGGATAAACGGCACCTTAAAGTGCAACCCCGGTTTACTCACAATCCGGACGACATCGCGGAATTGAAAGACGATCGCCTGTTCGGTTTGCCTTACAACGTAATAA
>CAYZXV010000162.1:0-3643 GCA_964482525.1 uncultured Rhodospirillaceae bacterium
ACCGCAAGCGGGGATTGTTTTATGAATTAAGGTTATGGTAACTGTTAAATTAGTGCGGAACATTTGAGTCAATAGAGTGGGGGTTGTGGCTGTGATTTTAGGTCAGAAAGAAACCGGACAAAATCACAAGATTGTTATAACAAAAAAACAGAGAGGCTTAAGATGACAGGGGACTTGGAAGCGCGGGTCATGTTTGGCTCATTTTATACTCTAGTCAAATTTTCATTATTGGTAATATCAGTTATAACAATAATTCTTGGTATGCTACATGTAAGCCCATATTGGATCGCTCTAATGGCTGTGATTCATGTAATTGGCTACTGGTTTTCTCGGAACCCTTTTCTAGGTAGGTCATTAGCAGCCAGTGGTGCCGGATGGAAATCTTTGTTCCTTTTGTTCTTCGGGCTGTATCTCGCAGGGTTATCAACTCAAGGGGTTATCTTTCTTGTTGGCTATGGCATTTCTACGATATTTATCTGATTTTAGTGTGCTTGCATGGCACTAACGAAAAATGATGTCGAATTGTATCCAGTTAGAAGCTTAGAAGAGAGGGTTCTTGCGGAAATCAATAGTGGCTATTGGCACACAACCTCCGAGGATCGGTTTAAGGGTATTTTGGATGAGGGAGCGATTTTAGCTGAACCAAACATTCCCGAAAAAGAGCGATGGTACGTCTCGAATGGAGCGGCTGGTTTTCCCTATACTCGTCATTTGGGGGGCGTGAGCTTGTTCAATTTTGAGGGATTTGACAGTGCTGCTTATACAAAAAGGTACCCCCTTAGTTCATGGCAAAAATTTGTTCCAATATGCTGTAAGTGGGATTCAGCCATCTGGATTGAAATATGTCAGAAAGACCTTCCAGTAGCGATAATATCTGGGCGAACTCTTTTGGATAGGTGGAAAGAAGGGGAAGAAGGCCGCATGATTATGCCAATAATTGAAGCCGCTTATATTGGGGAAATACCATTGATAGCATTTGGTCGTGTATTTCGGGTCAGAAAAGATCGACAAGATTTGGAGTTCCTAAGTTTAGAAAAGGGAAAGGTTTAAGCCATAGAAATCCCCGTCATCGCGAGGAGCGCGAAGCGCGACGTGGCGATCCATGGAGATTATGAACCCGAAAGACCAGTGTTTCCGGTTCATCAGATGGATTGCCGCGTCGGCCTTACGGCCTCCTCGCAATGACAGGCGCACAATACGTGTAGCGCACGCCCATCACTTCAACGCCTTCGAAATCGTCTCAATATTCGACTTCATCATGGCCAGATAGGTGGGGGCTTCGGGGGTGAGGGAGTCCGTATAAAGCGTGCCGCCGACCTTCGCACCTGTTTCCTGCGCGATTTGTTCGATCAGGCGCGGGTCGGTCATGTTCTCAAGAAAGACGGCGCGAATGCCTTCGCGCTTGATCTGGTCGATGAGTGGCGCGAGCGTTTTGGCCGAAGGCTGGGCGTGGGGATTAAGCCCCATGGGCGAAAGGACGGTCAACCCATAGGCATCGGCAAAATAGCCCAGCGCATCATGAGTGGTGACCAGTTTGCGTTGTTCCACTGGGATCTCAGCAAAGACTTTTTTGGCCTGTGCATCGAGCGCCTCAATCTCAGCGATGTAAGCCTTGGCATTGGCTTTAAACGTGTCGGCCCATTCCGGTCTGGCGGCGGCAAAGGCTCCCGCGATATTGCGTGCATAGACAGTCGCATTCTTCAAATTTTGCCATGCGTGCGGGTCGATTTGCATTTCTTCTTTTTTCTCGCCGGGGTGATGGTCGTGATCAGTCGGTTTCAAAATGCGTGGATTGATCCCGGCCCCAGCGACGAGAAGCTTGGCCTTTGTTTCCGACGCCTTAACAAGTCGGTGCATCCAGCCTTCAAAATACAGGCAGTTGATGACAATGATTTCCGCCTTGGTCAGGGCTGCGGCCTGTGCCGGAGCGGGCGAAAAATCATGGGGGTCCTGTCCCATGCCCATGATTGTTTCAACCTGAACTTTATCGCCGCCAACACGGCGAACTATGTCCTCAATAATGCTAAAACTCGCGACGACAGCGATAGGCTTTGGCTCTTCCGCCTTGGCAAGCGTTGGGAACAAAAGAATAAGGGCAAGGGCAAGAAGGCGCAAGATCATGGCAAAAGACCTTTTGATATGGGGCGGTATCATGGCATAGTATCACTCTTGTACGATTTAACGGAATGGCTGAGAAGATGTTTTCTTTGGGTCTATGGGCGCGGTTAGGGGTGGTGACGGCTGTATGTGCTGTGGCCATAGGGTTGGCGTGGTGGGCGCGATGACTCAATCACAAACCCCTTTGATTGCCCTGAAGGAGGTCAGTTATGCCTATGGGGCAGTTCGGGCCGTCGAGAATGTGTCTGGCGCGTTTTATCCCGGCTCACTCATGGCGGTTGCGGGGCCGAATGGCGCGGGGAAAAGTACGCTTCTTAAAATACTTGCCGGTATTCTAAAACCACAGAGTGGGAGCCTGACTTTTGCGCCAGAGGTTCGGGGGCGCATCGGCTATCTTCCGCAAAACAGCGCGTTGCAGCGCGATTATCCCGTCACAGTGTTTCAGGTTGCCGCCGCCGGGTTATGGAGCGAGCTTGGCGAGCGCGGGTCTCTTGATGCTGCCGCGCGTGCGCGTGTGACACGGGCACTCGATGATGTGGGGCTTTCGGGGTTCGAGACGCGCCGTGTGGCTGAGCTTTCTGGCGGCCAGTTCCAGCGTCTCCTCTTCGCACGGTTGCTTTTGCAAGATCCAAAAGTTGTGTTGTTGGACGAACCGTTTGCCGCCGTGGACGCGCCGACGATTGGGCGGCTGATGCAGATTCTTTTGCGCTGGCATGGGGAAGGGCGAACGATCATCTGCGTCCTTCATGATTTGATGTTGATCCGTAAATATTTCCCAGAATCTTTCCTTTTGCATGGCCAGTGTCTTGGGTGTGGGCACACCCACGAAATGCTTGAAAGCAAGCTGCTCTCCTTCGATCTTGATATGGCGGAGCTTGTAAGCCCGGGGGACGCGCATGGAAAGTCTTGATCTCTTGTTTGCGCCGTTCGCGGATTATGCCTTTATGCGCCGGGCGCTTGCGGCGGGATTGATCCTTGCGATGGGGGCCGCGCCGCTGGGCGTCTTTATGATGCTGCGCCGCATGACCTTGGTGGGCGATGCGCTCGCACATGCGATGCTGCCGGGTATCGCAATTGCGTTTCTTGTGGCGGGCTTGTCAGTGTGGGCGCTAACCCTCGGCGGCTTGTTGGTCGCCGTCGCCGTGGCGGTGCTTGCGTCGGTACTGGTTCGCATGAGGCGCATGAAAGAAGACGGCGCGTTTTCGATGCTTTATCTTGTCTGTTTGGCTGGTGGCGTGTCGCTTTTGTCGTTGGGGGGCAGCGGCGTCAACCTTCTGCACCTTCTTTTTGGCGATGTTCTTGCGGTGGATCGCAACACGCTTGCGCTGGTCACTGGGGTATCGTGCCTGACCATGCTCTCGCTTGCGGGGTTATATCGGCGGCTTGTGATCGGCGGTTTTGATCCTGATTTCCTGCGGGTCGCGAGCGGCGGACGCAGCGGCGGCGTAGAGGTTGTTTTCTTTGCGTTGTTGGCCCTAAATCTCGTGGCGGCGTTTCAGGCGATGGGGACGCTGATGGCGCTCGG
>CAYZXV010000163.1:0-3600 GCA_964482525.1 uncultured Rhodospirillaceae bacterium
GCCAACGACGACGACCTTGTTTTCCTTTGGCATGACTTGCTTGACCATACCGGTCTTGCCCTTGTCCTTGCCCGCAATCACGACAACATTGTCGTTCTTTTTGATTTTCATTTTAGTCGGCATCACAAAACCTCTTCAGCGAGCGAAATAATCTTCATAAAGCCCAAGTTGCGCAGCTCGCGCGTCACCGGCCCAAAGATACGGGTGCCGATGGGCTCCTTATCCTTGTTGATCAGAACGGCGGCGTTCTTGTCGAAACGGATCACGCTGCCATCCTCGCGCTTCAGCGCGAACTTCTGACGAACGATCACAGCCTTGTGAACATCGCCTTTCTTCACGCGGCCACGGGGGATCGCGTCACGGATCGAGACGACGATGATATCGCCGACCGTCGCCGTCATGCGGTGCGAACCGCCGAGAACCTTTACGCACAGTACCTTTTTGGCACCGCTGTTGTCCGCGACATCGAGGACTGTTTCCATCTGGATCATTGTTCAAACCCACTTCTAAGTACGAAAAGTTACCTTACTTCTTCTTGACTTCTGTGCCTTCGGCGACAACCGTCCACCGCTTGCTTTTGCTGATCGGGGCGCTTTCGATGATCGAAACCGTCTGGCCGACTTTGCAGCTGTTGGTTTCGTCATGCGCGGCGTACTTCTTCGACCGGCGGATATATTTCTTGTAAATCGGGTGCATAACGCGACGCTCGACCAAAACGGTCACGGTCTTGTCGCATTTGTCGCTAACGACTGTTCCCTGCAATACACGACGTGGCATAGTTTTCTCTCCTTACTTCGCCGAACCGGCTTTACGTTTACGTTCACCGATCACGGTCTGGATCTTGGCGATCTCCTTGCGCACGGCAGTGATGCGGGCCGGGTTGGCCAACTGGCCGGTCGCCTTTTGAAAGCGAAGGTTGAACTGCTCTTTGCGCAGCTCAAGCTCACGATCGCTCAGCTCCTTATCGGTTTTCAGCCGGACATCGGCCGCTTTAATGTTATTGCTCTTTGCCATGGTCTCTAATCCTTCTTACGCGGCTTCGCGTTGAACAATCTTGGTTTTGATGGGCAGCTTCGCGGCAGCAAGTTTGAACGCTTCCTTCGCGACAGCTTCCGGCACGCCGTCCAGTTCGAACATGATGCGACCGGGATGGACGCGGCAGGCCCAGAACTCGGGCGAGCCCTTACCGGAACCCATGCGGACTTCGGCAGGTTTCTTCGACACGGGAACATCCGGGAAAATCAAAATCCACAGGCGGCCCTGACGCTTGATCGCGCGGGTAATGGCGCGACGCGCGGCTTCGATCTGGCGCGCGGTGATGCGTTCCGGTTCCAAAGCTTTAAGGCCAATCGACCCATAGCTCAGGCGAAAGCCGCCCTTGGCAGCGCCGTGAATGCGGCCCTTGTGAGCCTTGCGGTATTTTGTGCGTTTCGGTGACAACATGGTAAACCTACCTTAACTTCCTAAAAACCCTTACGAACGGACCGGCGCATTTTCGAGAGCGCGTTTTTCCACGGCCATCGGATCGTGATCGAGGATTTCGCCCTTGAAGATCCAAACCTTGACGCCGCAGGTGCCCATCGTGGTGTGCGCGGTCGAAACCCCGTAATCCAAATCGGCGCGGAGCGTGTGAAGCGGCACGCGACCTTCGCGATACCATTCCATACGTGCGATTTCTGCGCCGCCCAAACGACCGGAGCAATTGATACGAATGCCAAGGGCGCCCAAACGCATGGCCGATTGAACCGCGCGCTTCATCGCGCGACGGAACGCAACGCGACGTTCAAGCTGCCCCGCGATATTGTCGGCGACGAGCTTCGCATCGATTTCTGGCTTGCGGATTTCGACGATGTTCAGCGAAACTTCCGCTGTGGTCATCTTCGCGATTTCGCCGCGCAGTTTTTCGATGTCTGCGCCCTTCTTGCCGATGACAACGCCCGGACGCGCCGAATGGATCGTGACGCGGCACTTGCCCGAAGGACGTTCAATCGTAATCTTGGCAACGCTGGCTTGGGGGCCAAGCTTCTTGATCAAGAACGCGCGGATCTTCAGATCCTCGTGCAGCTTGTCGCCGTAACCTTTATCGGCGAACCAGCGGCTGTCCCAGGTGCGGTTCACGCCTACGCGCATGCCAATCGGATTAACTTTCTGACCCATGTCTTAAGCCTCCGTGGCAGACGACTTTGCATCCGCCTTCTTGCTTGATGTTGACTTTTTACCTTTGGCCGCGCTACGCGCTGCCCTCTTGGCGTTGATCTCGCCCTCGGCGCGTTCCTGCACCACGATGGTGAGGTTCGAGAAGGGCTTTTCGATGCCGGCGCTCTTGCCACGGCCACGGGCGTGGAAACGCTTCATCACAAAGCTGCGGCCGCAATAGGCCTCGGACACCACCAGACGATCAACGTCCAGAGAATGATTGTTTTCGGCGTTGGCGATCGCGGAGAGAAGAACCTTCTTCACTTCGTTTGACACGCGACGCTTTTCGAACGTGAGCTGCGTAACCGCTGCCGCCGCGCTCTTGCCGCGAATGCTGGCCGCGACGAGGTTCAGCTTGCGCGCGCTGGAGCGGATCGACGTGGCCTTGGCCATCGCCTTGTCCGCCGGCAAACGCCGTTCTGTCTTTGACTTGCTCATCCGATAATCCCCTTACCTTTACTTCTTGTCAGCTTTTTTATCGGCCGCCGTATGCCCACGGAACATGCGTGTGGGCGCGAACTCGCCGAATTTGTGGCCGATCATGTTTTCCGTGACGGACACCGGCAAAAACTTGTTGCCGTTGTAAACGCCGAAGGTCAGGCCGACAAACTGCGGCAAGATCGTCGAGCGGCGCGACCAGGTCTTGATGATGTCGTTGCGACCCGAGACGCGAGCCTTTTCCGCCTTCTTGAGCATATAGCCGTCGACAAACGGGCCTTTCCAAACTGAACGTGTCACTTGCGCTCTCCTTCGTTATTTCTTCTGGTTGTCGCGACGCTTGTTGGCGCGGCGGACAATCATATGATCGGTTCTCTTGTTCTTGCGGGTCTTGGTCCCCTTCGTGCCCTTGCCCCATGGCGTAACCGGATGACGGCCACCTGAGGTGCGGCCTTCACCACCACCGTGTGGGTGATCGACCGGGTTCATCGAAACGCCACGAACGGACGGACGGACGCCCTTCCAACGACGACGGCCAGCTTTGCCGAGCTTCTCGTTGGTGTGGTCGGCATTCGAAACGGCGCCGATGGTCGCCATGCAATCTTGCGGCACCATGCGAAGTTCGCCAGAGCTGAGTTTCACCAGCGCGTGACCGGCATCGCGGCCCACGATCTGGACATAGGTGCCTGCGCTGCGCGCAAGCTGGCCACCCTTGCCAACATGCAGTTCAACGTTATGAACGATTGAACCGACGGGGATGTTCTTGATGCGCATCGCATTGCCGGGTTTCACGTCAACCTTTTCACCCGACACGACGCTGTCGCCAGCCTTGAGACGTTGCGGGGCGAGAATATAAGCCTGTGTGCCGTCTGTGTACTTGATCAGCGCGATAAACGCGGTGCGGTTAGGATCATATTCCAAACGCTCAACCACGGCGGCCATATCGAACTTGTTGCGCTTGAAATC
>CAYZXV010000164.1:0-2336 GCA_964482525.1 uncultured Rhodospirillaceae bacterium
AAAGGCCTTCAGTAGGTTGAGAAGAATTAAACCGCACACCGTCCCAAGGTAAAGTATACGAAGGGTCCTGTCTTTGTTATCTTCAAGCAAAAAGGTTGCAAGATCAAGAAGCGGCGTTGTTTCCGTTGGCATGGGGCGGAAGACCGCATCATTAATCCGGAACGTCAATCCATTGTACACGGTCTTCCCGACGATGCGATCAATGGGTTCGTGGGTTTCTGCGCGGTGCAAGAACACATTGGCTGTGTCGAGGTGCGCATCAACCTCGGCATCGAACTGAGCAGGAAGCTGGTCCGGTGGAATGTCTAAAAGATGGGACCACAGGAGCGCGGTCACAAGCTCTGGGTTGGCAATGCGGGCTTGGCGAAGCCGATCTTCATGAACGGGTAGAATAGCTTTGAGGGTTGTCATGAGCGGAGATGCCGGCCTTCCAGTAAATCAGATGACAGGTCGTATCGTATCCATTTTGCCCCCATTGGGCGTTTGCGGATCACACATAACCTGAAAAGGGCGAAGCTTGGTGCCCAGAAGAAGACTCGAACTTCCACGACATCGCTGCCACAGGTACCTGAAACCTGCGCGTCTACCAATTCCGCCATCTGGGCACGGGCTTGGTGGTCCATCAAGGACCGGGAGAAAGGGTTGGTATAGCCTTGTCGCCTGAAAGTCAAGGATTACACGTTGACGCGCGAGAGGCGACAAGAACCGCCGGATGCTTGAAACTATATTAACCATTCGTATTTGTTGAAAGATCGTGCCAGTTTTTTGTAGAAAAGATGAGAGAATCTCATGTTTTCACAAAGGAGAAGGCTGTGCTGTTTTATGAAAGATCCTTTGCCCCCACGTATCAGGGCAAACGGCTGCACCCGTTCCCAACAAAAAAACCTGGGGTAGGGCCCTATCGTACAGAGATTGCCGATCAAGACATCCTGTTTGTGCTTCATGCTGTATCTTTGCTTGGCCGGGTTTATGAGGTCAAAACCAGAGATGGAGAAAGCCGTTTGGGGTATGCCCAATACAACGCGCATATTGCAGAAACTCTTGCCAAGGCCGAAGCCCCTTTTGTGCGTCACCTTGAGGACGCGCCAAGCGGCGCGCGCTATGAGTCCTATATCAACGCGCGTCAGGTGACGCGGGTCGAGTCGCCTTCGCCATCCCTTATGCGCGCCATCTGCTCTTGGTTTATGACCGGCGGTTCCCGCCCTCAGGAGCGGAAAGAGCCGCAGGTTGACCTGGTTTTTGCCCCGGCTGGTGAAGAGACCAAAGTGTGGCGCATGAGCGTTCCGCAGTCCGTGGCGGAAGAAGTCCGCGCGAAGCACCCGCAATTTCCGGTACCTAGTATTTAGCAATTCCTTGGCTTCGTTTCCCTTAACCATACTCCTGCGTTGACGTTCGTTTGCGCGGTTTGATAAGCTTGATCTTTGATCAAATCAAAAAAAGGTATAAATCGATGTTGTTTTTTGAACGAGTTCGCGCCAAGGGCGTTCCAGAAATCCCCGGCCATGAGTATCCCGTGCGCCTTAAAGAAACCGATATTCCCATAGGCGCGATCAATTACATCGACCTTACGACCGAAGAGCGTGGAACTATTTGGACCCTTCATCTTGGCACCGGCTTAAAGCGCGAGTTTTATGATGACGATAATCCCCGCCTCTTGTCCTTGGTGACCAAAAACGAAAGCCCAGATTTTGTAAGCACCACACCCTTTTCAAAGAACGCCAAGTTTGTGTGTGTCCGCAGGGTCGTGCGCATTGACGACCCAATTGAGCAGTTGCATCAACAGCTCAAAGATTCTGAAAATGTTTTCAAACGGTTTATCGCAATTTGTTCGCTTGATAAACTTATAGCACGACGGGCCTGTGGCAACGCTCTAAGCCTGATCATGCGTACGCACAACGAGTCTGGGGATAGGGTTCTGTTTGAGCTTCTCGTTCCGCGCGAAGTGGCCAAAGAAGTTTACAGAAAAAATCCAAAGGTCAAGCTTACCTGCACCCTGTGATGATGAGAGCCTCAGGTCTTTCCTAAATCTCGACCACGCGGCCTTCGAACCACAGGCGGCCTTGCCTGTCTTCAATCTCGATGGTCCATAGGTCAGGGTCGGCCTGTGCCTGCTGCGCCAGATAGGCGTCGGCCTCGCGCTCGGGCACGCGGCGCGTTTCCATCGCGGGGATCCATGCGGGCTGCTCATCCAAAGTAATCTGCGTGAGCACCTCTGCCGTACCGTCCAGCCGATTGATCTTGAGCAAGATGGCGCCGTGGTCTTCCTCGCCCTTATGCACAACGACGATGGCGACGCCTTCGCGCGCCGCCGCGCGGATCTGGGCCGAGACGACAAG
>CAYZXV010000164.1:2436-3587 GCA_964482525.1 uncultured Rhodospirillaceae bacterium
TAAACCGTCCCAAAAATACGGTCGCCCGCGTCGCCAAGGCCGGGGACGATGTACGCCTTGTCATTCAAATGGCTGTCCAGCGCCGCGCCATAGACGATGATATTCGGGTGCTTTTCGGCAAAGGCCTTGATGCCCTCTGGCGCGATGACAAGGGCCATCACGCGGATCTGCTCGTCGCTCACGCCGTTTTTGTTCAACACATCGCACGCGTGGATCAGCGAATTGCCGGTGGCCAGCATGGGATCGACGACGATATAGGGTTGGCCCTTCGCCTCGGGCAGTTTCACAAGATACTCAACCGGTTTTTTCGTGTCGTGATCGCGGTACACGCCGATATGCCCGACGCTGGCGGAGGGGATGAGCTCAAGCAGGGGCTCAGACATGCCAAGACCCGCGCGTAAGATGGGAATGATGGACGGCGCAGGCTCGGCCAGCACAGGCGCTTTCATTTGGGTGAGCGGCGTGTCGATGAGCGTCGTGGTCATGGGCAGATCGCGCAGCACCTCATACGCCATCAGCATCGCAATCTCGCGCAAGAGGCCGCGAAAGCCGATGGTGCTGCGGTTCTTGTCGCGCAGGTGCGAGAGCTTGTCGAGGATCAGGGGGTGTTCGATAATGCGAAGCGAGGGAAACAGGGCGGCGGTCATGGGGGCGGGAATCCTTAAAATGGTTAATGGAAAGCCGCCCTTACTATAACCCGGCCCGGCGGCGGCGCAAGGGGTGGGGGCGGGGAAAAGCGTTCCTGATGCCCTTGATTTGGTTGAATTTGGCCCCGGCGGCGTTTTTTTGCCGCCGCCCGCGCGCAAACAGTTGCACAGGGCCGCGCATAATGCTAAATCGCCTGCTCCCATTCTTGTCGACACGTCCCGTTGCCGACACCCAAGGGTGCGGAAAAGAAAAGATAGATATTGATAAGTGGGCGCGTAGCTCAGCGGGAGAGCACTACCTTGACATGGTAGGGGTCACAGGTTCAATCCCTGTCGCGCCCACCAGCCCTCGAAACAGGGGGCAGAGAAAAACGATCAACGTCCCCTTCGTCTAGAGGCCTAGGACACTGCCCTCTCACGGCAATAACACGGGTTCGAATCCCGTAGGGGACGCCATTGAAATGAAAAGCCCCTTCGGGGCTTTTTTCATTTCAATAACCTCTC
>CAYZXV010000165.1:0-3556 GCA_964482525.1 uncultured Rhodospirillaceae bacterium
GCGAAAGAAAAGTCCGCAAATCCCTTTTGCATCATAAAGCTAGAAGGGTTTTTGGGTTAACTTTGAAAAGGATACCCTAAAAAAGGCCTAATTGGGCCATTTTCTGAGTTTTGCTTGCTAAATGGGTCTAAATGGGTATATTTTTGGGTTATGATTAAAGCAGAAACCTTGCAGATTGATCGGGACATTCTCGCCCTGATTTCTGAAATAGACGAGTTCAAAGGCGCTTGGCGCGCTTTGGGCACGTTGGCGCCTGAACGGCTGTCGGCATTGCGCCGCGTGGCAACGATTGAAAGCATTGGCTCCTCCACGCGCATTGAGGGAAGCAAGCTCTCTGACCGCGAGGTCGAACGCCTGCTGTCCAACCTTCACATCCAATCCTTTGCCACGCGTGATGAGCAAGAGGTGGCGGGCTATGCCGAGGCCATGGATTTGGTTTTCCAGTCATGGGCCGACATTGCCATCACAGAAAACCACATCAAACAGCTTCATCGCGACCTTTTGAAATACAGCGATAAGGACGAACATCATCGCGGCCAGTACAAAACCAACAGCAACAGCGTCGCGGCGTTCGATGAGGACGGCAAACAAATCGGCATCGTCTTTGAAACGGCATCGCCGTTCGATGCCCCGCGCTTGATGCAAGAACTCGTCGCCTTCATCAACGAGGCGATGGAAACCAAGCGCTTGCACCCTTTACTGATCGTTGGAATTTTTGTCGTCGTCTTCCTTGAAATCCATCCGTTTCAAGACGGCAACGGACGCCTGTCGCGCATTTTGACAACTTTGCTCTTGCTGCGCGCAGGCTATGCCTATGTTCCCTATAGCTCTCTGGAAAGCGTGGTCGAGCAAAGCAAGGAAGGCTATTACCTAGCCCTGCGGCAAACCCAAGGCACCATCCGCGCCGAAGCCCCCAACTGGCAACCGTGGATCCTGTTTTTTCTGCGCGCGCTGCAACAGCAAATGAAGCGTCTGGCCAAAAAGGTCGAACGCGAAAAGATCGTCCTGTCCGCATTGCCAGAGCTGTCCGTACAGATTCTTGAATATGCGCGCGAACAAGGTCGCGTCACCATCGGTGACATGGCCAAGGTCACAGGCGTCAACCGCAACACGCTTAAAAAACACTTCAGCCAACTCGTCGAAAAGCGCCACCTTGTCCTCCACGGAAGCGGTCGCGGCGCATGGTATTCGCTGGCGTAATGAAAGAATAATCGGAAGGAACTGATACCCCTTATGTTCGAGCAAACGTTTAAGAATATCGATGATGCGCTATGGAAAGAAGCAGGCTGTTCCAGCGAACTGGATTACACCGAGCAATCGTCGTGGATTCTGTTCCTCAAATATCTGGATGATTTGGAAAAAGACCGCGAGGGCGAAGCCATCCTGAAGGGACAGGATTACAGTTATATCATTACCGAACGCCACCGCTGGTCACGCTGGGCCGCGCCGAAAAAGAAGAATGGCGAGATGGATCGCGACAAGGCCATGACGGGCGACGATCTGATCCATTATGTGAATGATGAACTGTTTCCATATCTCAAAGGCTTCAAGCAACGCGCCACAAGCCCCGACACCATCGAATATAAGATTGGCGAGATTTTCAGCGAGATCAAAAATAAGTTCAACAGCGGCTATACCCTGCGCGATGTGGTCGAGCTGATGGATGCCCTCCATTTCGGCAGCCAAGACCAAAAACATGAGCTGTCCGCCCTCTACGAAGAAAAGATCAAGCGCATGGGCAATGCGGGGCGTAACGGCGGCGAATATTACACGCCGCGCCCACTTATTCGCGCCATGATCAAGGTGACCGCCCCCAAGATCGGGCAAAAGATTTACGATGGCGCGGTAGGTTCAGCGGGCTTCTTGTGCGAGGCTTTCCAATATCTGCGCCCCAAGGCGAAGAGCACGAAAGACCTTGAAACGTTGCAAAAGAAAACCTTCTACGGCGTGGAAAAGAAAAGCTTGGCCTATGTCATCGCGATCATGAACATGATCTTGCATGGCATCGAAACGCCGAACGTCGTCCACGACAACACGCTGGGCCGTTCGCTTTCCGATATTCAGCCCAGCGATCAGGTTGATGTGATCTTGGCCAACCCTCCCTTTGGCGGGAAAGAACGGCCAGAGATCCAGCAAAACTTCCCTATCCGTACGGGCGAAACGGCCTATCTGTTCTTGCAGCATTTCATCAAGATGTTGAAGCCGCATGGCCGCGCGGCTGTGGTTATCAAAAACACGTTTCTTTCAAACGGCGATGCCACCGCCTTGCGCAAGGAGCTGTTGGAAAGCTGCAACCTCCACACCGTTCTGGATTGCCCGCAAGGCACGTTTCAGGGTGCGGGTGTTAAAACCGTTGTCCTGTTCTTTGAAAAAGGGGCTCCGACACGCGACATCTGGTTCTATCAACTCGATCCGGGCCGGAGTCTTGGTA
Organism: uncultured Rhodospirillaceae bacterium; assembly: GCA_964482525.1. Lineage (GTDB taxonomy): Bacteria > Pseudomonadota > Alphaproteobacteria > UBA9219 > UBA9219 > UBA8914. The sequence continues at coordinate 2,432 of CAYZXV010000165.1, forward strand.
AAACAACAGCTCTGACTGACGATGATTTTGAAGATTTCGTAAGGCTGCAAGCCAAGCGCGAAAACAGCGACAAAAGCTGGATTGTCAAGGCTAGCGACATCGATCAAAACAGCTTTGACCTGTCAGCCAAGAACCCGACAAAGAAAGAAGAAATTACCTATCGCGAGCCGGAAAAGATTATCGAAGAAATGCTCGCCCTCGACGCCGAGAGCGCAGAGATTCTCCAAAACATTCGGGGGATGTTATGAGGGCATATTTTCCGACGCAGAAACTAGGCGCACTAGCTGATATTACTTACGGATATACCGCAAGCGCAGATCATGAGATTAATGGACCGAAGTTTCTGCGGATTACGGATATTCAGGATGGTTCAGTAAATTGGAACGACGTTCCTAGTTGCGAAATTAGCAAGGCGGATCGCATAAAACATTCCCTCAAAATGAATGACATTGTTTTTGCGAGAACAGGCGCGACAACGGGAAAAAGCTATCGCATTTGCGAGGAAGTTGACGCAGTTCCAGCGTCGTACTTGATTAGACTGCGACCGAGCTTGGATATTATCAACGCATCCTATCTTAGTTACTTTTTTCAGACCACTGATTATTGGGATGCTGTTTCAAAAGGCACAACAGGCAGCGCACAAGGTGGTTTCAACGCCACCAAATTGGCCGCGCTTGATATCCCGCTTCCTTCGCTCTCCGAACAAAAACGGATTGTTGAGATTTTGGATGAGGCGTTTGACGGCATCGCCAAAGCCACCGCCAACGCCCAGCGCAACCTCTCTAATGCCAAAGAACTGTTTTCAGAAACCCTCAGGCACTCTTTTAGCGATCAATCTGGCTGGGATATTTTTCAGCTTGGAGAAAAAGTCACCTTTGTTGATTATCGAGGAAAAACTCCTCCCAAGAGGGAGGCGGGCGTTCGCCTTATCACGGCTAAAAACGTCAAAATGGGCTTTATTCAACGCGAGCCGGAAGAATTTATAGACGCTTCTGTGTACGATGGCTGGATGACGCGAGGCTATCCGCAGAATGGTGATGTCTTATTTACAACAGAGGCCCCATTAGGAAATGTTGCTCAACTGCATGTCGATGAGAAAGTCGTCATTGGGCAACGTTTGATCAC
>CAYZXV010000166.1:0-3527 GCA_964482525.1 uncultured Rhodospirillaceae bacterium
GAGAGGTTATTGAAATGAAAAAAGCCCCGAAGGGGCTTTTCATTTCAATGGCGTCTCCTACGGGATTCGAACCCGTGTTACCGCCGTGAAAGGGCGATGTCCTAGGCCTCTAGACGAAGGAGACACAAAGCAAATGGCCCGGTTTTGGGCGAGCCAGTACGGGGCGAACCCCGCGAGGTGGGCAGAGTTAACCGAACACGGCCCCGAAAGCAATCAAAAAGACGCTTTCTTAACGAAAAAAGGGGCCTAGCTGTGCCTTTCAAGGGCTTAGTTCACGGCTCCCCCCCATCCATAGCGTATATTAATGGGTTTCAAGGTCTGCGAGAGAGATAGCGTGCCCCCCCCAAATACCTGGGAGCCTATACCCACAAACGCATGCCGCCCACCTTTTGGAACACAGGGTGGGCTCCGGCTCGATACCTGTTTGCTTTGTTTTATAACTTGCCTTCCACATCCAGAAAAGACGAGGATAAACGTGTTATAGATTCTTATCCTCTCCGTTTAGCCGAAGGAACCATCCATGGGTTTTCGTTTTCAACGCCGCATACCGCTCAGCAAACTGGCTCGGCTCAACGTTAGCAAGACTGGGATATCTATTTCGCTGGGTAAAAAGGGCGCATCGATCAATATCGGCAAAGACGGGATTACAGGCAATGCCGGTATTCCGGGCACGGGCCTATCCTATCGCGAGAAGCTCACAGGAAAATCTGGCAACGCTCTTTCAAAAGCTCTACTCATCCTGCTGATAATAGCTTTTCTTGGCTTTGTTTTTGGTGGCGAGAACCTGAAAGCTCTTCTGGCTGGTATACTGTAAGTCAAGGTCTCCTAACCAAATAAAGGGAGCCCCTTGTTCGGGCGCCTCCTTATATATCAGGTCGTAATGGCTAGGTATTCCTTATCCGTCACAATGGCGTCAAGCGGGGCTTCGTATCGGCCACAGGGGATTTCAGGTACTTCTTGCTCGGCATAGGCAATGCCAATGGCAAAGATATTACGTTCGGCACGCGCAGCGTTGAGTGTGCGGTCATAGAACCCTGCCCCACGGCCCAACCGATTGCCTTTCCGGTCAAAGCCAAGGAGTGGCACAAAAAGAATATCGGGGCTGACCCGGGGCGCGGAGGGCAGCGGCTCAGGAATACCCCATTCGCCAAGCCGCACCGGATCCCCTAAATCATACGCACGGAAGGTAAGCGGTTCGCCCTTCACCGTCACACAGGGCAAACAGAACTTATGCCCTTTGGCCGAAAGAGCCTGCATAAGCGGCAAGGGGTCTATCTCTGCGCCATAGCCAGAATAGGCAGAGAGTAAAAGACCACCGGACGGGGCGGTATTGAGAAAATTCGGCGAAGCCAAAAACACATCGCGCAACGCCAGCGACTTCTCACGAACACCCTGCGCAGCTACTTCGCACCTCATGCGAAGCTCATCGCGCAGGGCTCTTTTCTCTTCCTTGACGGTTTGCATCGCGCTCCTGACCCAACCTTTCAGTCTACGGCGCGCCATGTCCCATCGGGCTGGAGGCACGCAGTGCCATAGGTAGGCTGCCAACGCCCAGCAATCCAGGCGCTCGATTGATATTCACGGCAAGCTTGCCCAGATGAAATATAGGTGGTCGAAGCCTGATTGGCAAGGACTGGCGCTGCAACCGTCTGATAGATCACCGGTGCGGGACGCACTGTCTGATAAACGACTGTGGTGCGTGGCTGATACATGCTGCGCATCGCGTAAGTCGCCGCAACCGCAGGCCAGATATAATCCCGGTGATAGTGCCTGTCCCAATGGTGCGCATGCCGACGGTGGTCATGTCTGCGCTCATAACGGTCATGACGATCATGGTGGCGATCATGATCCCTTGCCCAGGCTAAGGACGCGGGAACGGTAAACCCAAGAACAAGCATCGTGCCAAGAAGCAAGCTGCCGAATGTTTTACGTGTGGCTGTTTTCATGTCATCGCCTCCTGTCGCGATATGAAAAAATTCAAGAGGAAAGGGTTTGCCGTGCGATCTTGTTATTGGAGGTTATCCCTCTCTTTTGTCGCTTCGGCTTGCCCTCCCCTCGCTTGCAGGGTTGTTATTCCTTATCCTCACCTTCCATGGCGGGTTTGTCGCCCATCATGGGGCAATCCATCATTGGGCCTTTCCCCTGCATGCTTTTGTGATGAGGTCCACGACGCTGGCCCATAAGGGCGCGATCCTCTGGTTTCAGCTTTTCAGCAACGTCAGCCATCATTTCTGCACGGGCTGTATGCATTTTTTGCTGAATTGCCTGGATTTCCATTTCCTTGGCCAGATAAGCTTTCTTATCGAAGGTCGGTGCCTTAAGGAGTGCCTTCATTTCTTCCTTCTTAGCCTTCATTTCATCATAATGCGCCTTATGATCATTACGCATTTTGTCCATTGCCTCTTGCATAATCTTGCGGCCCTCCTCTGACATGGCAGGACCTTGCATCTTACCAGACATCGGCTTTTCCATTTTCATGGCGCCGTGATCCATTGGCTTGGCTGCTTCGGTTGATTTTGTTTGCGCATAGGCACCGCCAGCAAGCAGAGAAAGCGTAACAAGCGCGGCGGAAAGTGTGAGGGACTTCTTCATGGCGATTCCTTTCGCAGGGTTAGGGAAAAAGCGTTCCTTGAAGACAATTAGAACCCTTGCGCGTGTCAAAATTAAGGGGAAAAAGAAAAATCTTTGCCGCAAAAAAGTCCTAGTCAAACGCGGCTTCTCGTCGCAAGATACGTAACAAGACGGATCAAACAAGGACTGTTTCGGTATCATTTTAATCCTGACAAGCCACAACATGTGGTATATCATAAACAGATAAACACAAGATGTAGAAATGAAGGAAACAGAGTCCATGTTCAGTAATCTTCAACTCGCACGAGGGACCGAGCTTGTGCTTGACCCCACGCGCGACACGCTTTTGACATCTTTTGGCCGGGCAACCTTAGAGGATAGGTACCTTCTACCCGACGAAACACCCCAAGAAATGTTTGCGCGCGTTGCGCTCGCGTTTGCGGACGATTCGGATCACGCGCAACGACTTTATGATTACATGAGCGCGCTTTGGTTTATGCCTGCCACACCCGTACTGAGCAACGGTGGTGCGGGACGTGGTCTGCCCATTTCGTGTTTTCTCAATGAATGCTCCGATAGTTTGCAGGGCATCGTCGATTTGTGGAACGAAAATGTGTGGCTGGCCTCACTTGGCGGTGGGATCGGCTCCTATTGGGGCAATCTGCGCGCGCTTGGTGAGAATGTCGGCAGAAGCGGCAAAACCTCAGGGATTGTTCCGTTCATCCGTGTGCAAGATAGTTTGACCCTCGCCATCAGTCAGGGAAGTTTGCGGCGCGGCTCTTCGGCGTGCCGATCGCGAATCAGCCCGCCCTGGCCATGGCGCTAACCCAGTTTCGGTCGAGTCTGAGGCCGGCCGAGGGCGGTCTCTGCATCGAGCGGGAGCTCAAGGAGAATATCCGCGCCCGCTTCGCGCCACTTGGGATCGACCCCGAGCCCTTCATTGCCTTCCTCATGGA
>CAYZXV010000167.1:0-3525 GCA_964482525.1 uncultured Rhodospirillaceae bacterium
TGACGGCACGCTTTTGGCCGATGCAAGCATGGACATCGAAGATTTCGAAGAAAGGGCAGGGGGTACGCTCCTCACTCCCGAAGAGCGCGACACCATCGATACGCTGGCGGGCTATATCCTCCACCTTGCCGGGCATGTGCCGCAAATCGGGCAAACGATCGAAGGGCCAGGTTCGCTTCGCTTCGACATCTTGGAAACAGACGCGACCCGGATCAAGCGCATTCGGGTGAGGGGCCTAAAACTACCTTCTGAAGATTAAAATTTTTTCTGGCAAGCTAGTTGCTTTATAAGACCCCATGCCATAATCCTATTGAGCCCTAAGCGCCACAGCGCAGTAAAAGCGCGAGATGGGCGCTGCGCAAACCGCGTGTGTAGAGGGGACTTGCAGGAACTGAAACGCCGTCAAATCCAGCTTGGCGAATAGCCATCAAATTCCCAAAACCAGCAGCGTGATCGCCGCACACAACTAGATTCGTCGGTGGAAGATCCTTCCCCTTGGCCGCGCGGCCTATGATTTCAAGCTGCGCACGCACTGGTGTTGAAAGCTCGCGGAAAGGATGCTCGCGAGTTACACCTTCCTTGAGCCAAGCGGCAATCCGTGTTTGATCCGTTCTTTTGATTCCCAACATCGCCTCGGTCATGTCATTAGTGCCGACCAAAAGCTGAACCGGAATGTTAGGCGCCGTGCGCGTCTTGGCACACGCTAGCGTAAGATTGACGATCGCCGTATCGCCCATAGCGCGTTCGATTGTCGCCCCAATGGAAAGAGGAAGGGCAGGGCTCTTTCCGCACAAGGCTTTTTGAACCAAGGCAAACGCAAAACCGATATCCGACGCGCCATGAGTCATGGGAACGGCAAAGGTGACTGGCGCCTTTTGCGGTAAAAGATCGGGAAGGACGCGCAAGGCCCCCGCAATCTGGGCCTCATAAACATGCGGGATCGCACGCGCCATAAACCCTCGCAGGGTGCCTTCGGGCCCCAAAATGGCCGCGCGCATGTGTGCGGCAGCAGCAGGATCGCGAAAAAGCTGGTCTGGTTTCACATCCATCAAACGAATGGTGATGCCACTAACTGCAAGTCCTGAAAGCGTCCGCTCAAGATGGGTCGCACAAATTGCCTGCACATCGGCAAGGTTACCTTCGGTCGGATTAGCAATAGCGGCCAGCAAAGCGCCGCGCGTCCGTTTGCACAAGAACGCATGCTCTGTGCGGTGTAGGCCGATCCGAGTACCGGGTGCGATGCCCCATCGCGTCGGCCCGTCAAGCTGAAGGGAAAAGTTTAACGGCTTGACTCGGCCTCTTTGTTCAATGCGTTTAACCATATCAGCGGTCATCGCCTCATACACATCCGGAACCAGACCATCCTTAATCGTCTGAGCCCCTACGTATAAACGGTTCGTATTGGTATCAAGGGTTACGGTTGTTCCTTCCCGAACGTCAACAAACGAACCATCAGGGCCTCGTACGCGAAAGAGTCCTTGTGCTGCATCAACGATGAAATCACCGGGCGAAGACGCATACGCCGGATCAATCATCAGGCAAGAAAGCCCATGCATCCGTGCGATTTGTTTAAAATGCGAAGCGGTACCGCCGACTTGAACCACAGCTTGCACAGGGGAGGGAAACTCGTTCATCTCGGTCACGCGCCACCCGCCATCCGCTAAAAACAGAATAAGCGGCTTATCTTCTCCCTGTTGCCGGCGCGCGCGCGCAGCTTCGACCGAGAAAACAGCAACACCGGAAAGGGACTCGCCGATTGAATCACAAAACGAGGCAAAAGGAGGCTGGGCACCATCCGCTATAGGGGCTACAGTCTTGTGAAATGGACGAAGCCATTCCGTAGGGTGCATCGTCTTTAATAAGTCGAGGTATCGTTCATCGGCGATTGAGCCGTGTTTTTCGCGCGCCAAAAAAGCCGCTGTCACGCGCTCAAACGTCACGGGCGACGCAGGTTTTTCCATTTTATCCTGAAGAATATCCTCGCATGAAGAATGAGTCAAAGTTTGGGATAACGCCTTGTTGTTTGCTTCCTCATGAATGGCGGTCAATCTGGCATGAATATGAGCCATTAATCCATTGAAATTAGGCTTCTGCACGCTGCGCGCGGTACGGAATCCCATCGCGCGCGCCTTGTCGACGACACGGTTCATCGACGCGTAATTTGCCCCTGAATAGATAAACACGGCGGGATAAACAACTCCCATGCGGTCACACGCGGCCTTTATGGCCATGATTGCTGGTAAAGCAATCTCAGAGCCGCGCTGATCATCAAAATCCAAAACAGCGATTACGAACGGGTCAACTGGTCCTGCCACAGCCGCTTCGTTATCCAAAAGCTGCTGCAACTCCGTAAGGCTCGCGCACCCGGACGTATCGAAAGTGGATTTAATGTCACGTTTATTCAAAAACGCAAAACGATCCACAAAGTCATTTTCCACGATGAGCAAGCGCAGGCGGCCCGAAAGTGCGCGCACGGGCCCGTTGTCATGGCCGATATGATCTTTTGACATTGTGTTTACCTTCCTGCACCCTTGACTTGCAAAGCAAGATTCGCAAACCATGGGAAATATCCATTATATTATAATGAGCGGGGCGACTTCCCCCTCACTATTTTATACCCTAAAAAAATGGTCTCAGGTAGCTATTATTGCGAGCATTATTGGCCAAACACGACTAATCTTTCTTTTCGCGCCGCTTTGCTTCATCCCACAGGGCTTCCATTTCTTCGAGCGTAGCGTGGGAAATATCTTTCCTGGCCTTGGCTAGGCTTGTTTCGATATGACGAAAGCGGCGCTCGAACTTGCGGTTCGTCAGGCGCAAGGCTTCCTCTGGATCGATATCGAGCTTACGCGCCAAATTGATGAGCACGAAAAACAGATCGCCAAGTTCGCCCTTAATGGCCTCCTGCGGCGCGGCGGCGGCAATCTCGGCTTCCAGCTCGTCCGTTTCCTCGCGGATCTTTTCAAGGATCTGCGCGGGCGCATCCCAATCGAACCCAACGCGCGCGGCGCGCTTTTGAAGCTTGAGCGCGCGCACAGTGGCGGGCAGGGCGGTACTCACCCCATCCAAAAGGCTATGCGGCTGGCTTGCTGCGCTCGCGGCCTCGGCGCGTTTTTTGTGCTTATCGGCCTCCCAGTTTTTGAGGACGTCGCCAGCCGTCTTGACCCCATCGCGCCCACCAAACACATGGGGGTGGCGTTCGACCATCTTTTCGGTCTCGATGCGGGCGACATCATCGATCGTGAACAGGCCAAGCTCGGACGCCATCTGGGAATGAAAAACCACCTGCATGAGGAGATCGCCTAGCTCTTCCTTCAAGTGGGCCATGTCATTTTCTTCAATAGCTTCAACAACTTCATAGGCTTCTTCAAGCGTACACGCGGCAATAGATTTAAAATCTTGTTTGACATCCCACGGACAACCACGATCTGGATCGCGCAAGCGGCGCATGATTTCAACGAGTTCATCGACAGCGTGAGACATGGAAAAAGGCCTTTCAATTCAGAGCGATCCATAGGTTGTAAA
>CAYZXV010000168.1:0-3525 GCA_964482525.1 uncultured Rhodospirillaceae bacterium
TCCCGTGGGTGCGGCGCCGCGATTATGGCCTTAGCGCGGTGGCTGGGCCTGATGCGGTCGAACTTCACACACCCGCTTCTCTCCACGGCCAAGACTTAAGCACCGTTTCGAAGTTCACAGTGCGCCAGGGCCAAATGATACCGTTTACCCTTTCATATCATCCCGCTCATCACCACCCTCACTTTGTAATGGATGCGCAGCAAAATCTGGACAGAACCGAAGGTTTTTGGAACGATTGGCTCGAGCCCTTTGCTTGCTCAAAGATGCCCCCCCATTGGCGAGAAGCCGTCATTCGATCGCTCGTGACTCTGAAACTGCTGACCTACCGACCCACAGGAGGTATTGTAGCCGCGCCGACGACATCCCTACCTGAGACGATGGGCGGCGAGCGCAATTGGGACTATAGATTTTGCTGGCTTCGTGACTCCGCACTTACAATGTATGCCCTGCTCAATGCGGGCTTTCGCCATGAAGCTTCGAGCTGGCGGGAATGGTTATTAAGAGCGATCGCGGGGCATCCCGAGCAATTGCAGATAGTTTATGGAGTTGCCGGCGAACGTCACCTTCGCGAGTTTTCCATCGATTGGCTTCCAGGTTATGAAAACAGTCGCCCTGTCCGGGTGGGAAACGCTGCTTACCTGCAGTTGCAGCTCGACGTCTATGGAGAAGTGATAGAGACGTTACACGCTGCGCGGGTCGCCCGCTTGCCCACAGTTGCAAGAGCCTGGGACCTTCAAAAGGTCTTGTTGAAGCACTTGGAACGCCGATGGAAATGCCCGGATAAAGGGATGTGGGAAATACGAGGCAAGGCACGCATATTTACGCATTCTAGGGCAATGACTTGGGTGGCGTTTGATCGCGCCATTTCCTCGGCCAAGCGTTTTGGCCTCACCGGACCCGTCGCGCATTGGCGCAGAATTTGCGGCCGGATCCGCAAGGACATTCTGGCGAACGGCATTTACAATCGAAAGTACTTTTCTCAATGCTATGGAGAAAGCGGGGTAGACGCTAGTTTACTGTTAATGGCTCAAATGGGTATTATTCAAGCGACAGATTACCGATTCAAGGCAACTGTGAAAGCCGTAGAAAAGCAATTGGTGACACGATGCTTTGTAAAACGTTATTCCGTCGCAAAAGTGCAAGATGGTTTAAGAGGTGATGAGGCAGCGTTTATCCCCTGCAATTTCTGGCTCGCCGACGCATATATTTTGATGGGATCTACAAAGCGTGCTACGGCGATTTTCGAGAAAACACTGTCCATTCGTAACGATCTTGGTCTACTAAGTGAGGAATACGACCCTACTTCCCGTCGACTAATGGGCAATTTTCCTCAAGCATTTTCTCATATCGCCCTAATAAATACCGCGTTTAATCTGATGAAAAGTTCGGGGCCGGCCCGCCAAAGAACTAGGAAGACCGCGCCGAAGTAACCAGGTGCCGACATTTCTTTTTGTCGACTCACACCTGATTGTGTAGGACAAAGTATTACCAATTGATCACTTCGTAAGCGCACAATCCTTGCGTTCTCTTCTGAGTAGTCGCTACGAGCTAATTGTGAAATACTTCGCTTGCCGCCCTGATCTAGGGCAATGGCTCACGGCAACGAAAGTGAATTGCAGCTATAAGAGAAGCAAGGCAGGAAAATGGTTCAGCTTCGGCCCCCTCGTCCCGAAATTTCCATCTCGCCGGATCGCTGGTACTCAAATGCCAGGCTTGTGGCTTCCCAACCATGGCAATGTGACGGCACACTTCTTAGCTGCGTTCGAACTTGGGATCGCATGCCCGCCAGGGCTCGCGCCGTTTCCTACATCATATTAATTGATCACGACAATACAGAACGCATCTTGCAGCCCAAAGAGTTGGAACTTTATCTTCGGGACCCCAAATTTCTTTCGCTGTAGATGACCTAGAATTGTGAATGACAGGTTGCAACTATCCGCCAAAACACACGAAAGGACCCTCCTCTAACGCAGCGCCAATAGATCAAGGTTTCCTATTCCGTAGCAGTTGAACGATATAGTGGCCCGTGAACGCCGCCGCTGCGCCAGCCCCTCCCCAAAGGCATAATGCCAGCCAGTAAAATCCGTCCTCTTCGTCAAATAGGTTGGCGGCAAATATTAGCCCCATGCAACCGCCGAACAAGGCCGCAAATACTAGGGCCACTTTGCGGCTGGTATTCCAACTGCGGGGGTCTATTTGCATGTGCAGGATGGTGCCTCGCATGGCGGGCAACTGTTTCGACCTCGTCTAATTTTTGCTGAGCAATCGGTCTCGTGCAAGTAGTTTTGCCAACGAACCTGACCGGATTGGCTCGATACCAGTACCAGAGGGCACCAGAAGGCCTAGGGCGCCTGCAAGCCGTCTACGGGGTTTGGCACACCAAACCCTTGTTTCGCGCTGGAGGCCTCTGCAGAGCTCGCAGGTGACGATCTGCGGCGGGTGCCACCAGGTCATGTGTTTCGAGGAGTGCTCGAACCGGACGCCATATGAGGGGGCTTTCCGAATAGGAGCTTCTAGTATTGTTTGCCACCGGTCAGCTTTAATTGGCTAACAGTCTGGAGAGAATCGTGGCGCGCTTGATGCTAGTGCTTTTCACGGTGTGCTTTCTACTGGGGTTAGCGTTTTTGGGTCGATCCTATGACCGTAAGCTTCCAGCCCCTAGCAAGGCATGCACGGTTGCGGCAGCGCATTGCGGCGAAAAACGCCTTTTCTAATTGGCCGCCTGCCTAACTGAGCTCAATCCAAATGGTCAGCTAGTCTCCCATGTAATGAGCAAAGTAGTTCGCGACCAAGCCTCCGATAAACAAGGTAATAAAGAAGACGGACCACATGAGTGGCCGCGCCCACCGAGGCCTTGCCTGCCCGGGGTACTTCCTGTCTATGTGTCTGCCTAGTTGAACAATGATTACAATCGGCGCCACTAGCGCAAGGAATCCCAACAAAATACCGCCAAGATTCGGCGCCATCTAATCTCACCAATCTGCCGCAAGCACCCTTACTGGTTTCAAATCAGCTCCCATGGAAGCTATATCAATGATACTCCATCGAATTCTCCACCGTTGCAAGGTTGTACTGACCGAATGAAGCATGTTGAATCATCAACTGCGATCATACCGCTACCTTCAGTGCCCAATCGATTCTCAAGCCTACGATTAGCCAGAGACCGAACCGACCTTGCGGAAGATCGCACGCTGCTGGCTAATCAGCGAACATTCAGCGGATGGACCCGCACTTCACTCGCCGCGTTGGGCATCGGGCTAGGGTTCGAAGCCCTTTACCAGACAATCGAACCGCCATGGGTACCCAAAGCAATCGCAACTATTTTCATTGGCTTGGGCATATTCGCGATGCTTGCGGCTACCCATCATTCGACCGTGATCGCGCGCCGTTTAACACCTCACACGCTGTCCCAATCCCAGACACTGAGGTTTCACATAATCGGCAGCGCTTATTGTGTCGGAGCGGTCGCATTGGTATTCAGCGTGTGGGTGATTGTTTGATTCGAATGAGGCCATTCGCCTGGCT
>CAYZXV010000169.1:0-3491 GCA_964482525.1 uncultured Rhodospirillaceae bacterium
GATCGGGCGCGTCTGGCCGATTGCCGGGGGCGTGTGAATGAAATGCCGCTGGGTGCCGCCGCGCTGGCCGGAACGTCTTTCCCCATAGACAGGCAGATGACGGCCAAGGCCCTTGGCTTCGCGCGGCCCATGGCGAACTCGATGGATGCCGTCGCGTCACGGGATTTCGCGCTTGAGTTTCTGGCGGATGCCGCCATTCTTGGGGTTCATTTGTCGCGCCTTGCCGAGGAGATTGTCATTTGGTGTTCTCCTAGTTTTGGCTTAATCACCTTGTCGGAGGCGTTTACGACCGGAAGCTCAATCATGCCCCAAAAACGCAATCCTGACGCGGCCGAATTGGTGCGTGGAAAGACGGGGCGGCTTTTGGGTTCCTTTAATACGCTGCTTGTTGTGCTCAAAGGGCTTTCCCTGACCTATGCGAAGGACTTGCAGGAAGACAAGGAGCCTGTGTTCGATGCTGTGGACACATTACACCTTATGATCGCGGCGATGGCGGGCATGGTGCGTGATTTTAAGGTGAACAAATCCGCGTTGGATACAGCGTTACAAAACGGCTTTTTAACCGCGACGGATCTGGCAGATTGGCTTGTGAAAAACTTAGGCATGCCGTTTCGGCAGGCGCACCACGTGACAGGTAAGCTTGTGCGTATGGCCGAAGGAAAAGGCTGTCAGCTGGATGGGCTCTCTCTTGCGGAAATGCAAACGGTAGAGTCTCTCATCACAAAGGATATTTATTCGGTACTCTCGCCGCAGGCTTCGGCCAAAAGCCGAAAGAGCTATGGTGGAACGGCCCCAGACCTTGTGAAAAAAGCGGCAGGCAAGGCCAAAAAGACGTTTAGTTGATAAGCCGCGCAGGGTCAAAATCGACGAGGAAAGCAACGGCGTCGTCATAGCGTTGGGCGGGTAGTTCGTGGATATCCTCAACCCCCAAATAGGCGGTCAGGATGGACCACACGGTCACGCCGTCCATCTGGTTTGTTTCGGCAACATACGCAACCAAACAACCAACGGCCCAAACCTCTTTGGCGTTAAGAGTGCCGCGCAGTTCTAAGAGAGAGCGTGTGCCAAGACGCAACGCCAATTCATCGGTCAGAGATTCTTGAGGAGGAAGGGAAGGGGAGGCTTTTTTGTCGGAAACAGCGGTAACAGTAGGCTTTGGTTTAAACGTTGGCATGAAACAAGATCCCTGTGCGCTTTGTGTTGACCTAATCTATGCTCTCAATCTTTGTTGGGGCGGGTTCTTGTGCCCGCTTTGTCTTCCTTTAGGCGGCGAAGGATAAGCCTGCCTGCGCCGTATTCGTCTTCTCCATAAACACTGCCCATCGTTGCTCAAGCGTCGCGCGTTCGGCAGGGTGTTCCCCGGCAAAGCGCTCCCAGTTTTCAAGCCAGGCCTGAACCCCAACTTCACCATGGCGCGCTAACAAACTTGCGAATAACTCCATTTTCTGTTTCCTTTTAAAATCAGTTTTCCTTCAAGACCGATCCTTATGGCCTCGCTTTAATTTTGGCAACGTAACATACTTTAATGCCCAAAACAACAACAAACTACCAAAAAAAGGTAAGTTCTTACCCATTTTAGGTAGCGAAAGACCCTTTGTATTTACGAAGCCTTAGGAATGATAAAGAATGATTTAAAAAATGGGCCGTTTTGAGCCTCCCGCGTAAGGAAAGGTTAACCCCACCTGCGGCGCGTGAGGAAAAAGGGGCAAGAATCGGGTGGACATGAATTTAGAATAATTCTAAATTCATGAGAGTGCGTTTCTGTATCTGTCATACAAAGGAGGGCGTCATGCTCGGTGTTGGTCAAAAATTCCCATCTTTTTCGCTTAAAGCCACGGTTTCGTGCGATCTGAATACGGCGTTTCAAACCGTTGCGAATGAAACCTATACTGGGAAATGGCTTGTCGTGTTCTTTTGGCCAAAGGATTTCACCTTTGTGTGCCCCACCGAGATCATTGGATTCGGCGAAAAAAGCGAGGCCTTCGCGAACCGAGGCGCGCAAGTTCTTGGCGTGAGCGTGGACAGCGAGTTTGTCCATCTGGCGTGGCGCGAGCATCATCCCGGCTTGTGTAATCTTCCATTTCCGATGGTTGCGGACATCAAGAGGGAGTTGTCCGAGGCTCTGGGCATCCTTGATCCCATCGAAGGGGTGGCCCAGCGCGCGACCTTTATTGTCGATCCCGAAGGCATTATTCGCTTTGTCAACGTGACGGATTTGAATGTGGGCCGGAATGTCGACGAGGTGCTGCGGGTTCTTGATGCCCTTCAAAATGGGGGGCTGTGCCCATGCAACTGGCAAAAGGGCGAGAAAACGATTACAGTGGGAGGGTAATCGTTTGATCAAGGGAGGATGATGTGCCGTTTAAGGTTCGTGTGCCGGGATTTCTCGCGCCGCTTTGGTTTTCGGGCTTTCTCCTCCTTCTGGTCCTCCTTCCGCTCCCCTTTGGTGGGAACCGCCCTTGGGCGTCCGATCTGTTTGGGGTTTTGATCGGCCTCCTCCTTGTCTCCGTCTTGTGGCTATCACATGGCGATCCATTTTCACCCTTCTCTGGGCCCTCAATGCCGCGAAGGCGGTTGATTGCTGCCGGGGCGGGGCTTTCTGTTGTTGTCCTGTGGTCCTTCATCCAAACAGTCTCATGGACGCCTCAGATCTGGCACCATCCAATGTGGCAGGAAGCGTCAACCGTTTTGGGCGACGTAAAGGGTTCTATCGCGCTTGACCCCGGGGTGTTTCCTGAGGCGCTTGTTCGGCTCCTGGCTTATGTTGGCTGCTTCCTCCTTGCCATTTATGCGGGGCGTGATCGCGCAAAGGCTGCTCGGCTTGTGCGCGTTCTCGCCTATGCGGGCTGTGCCTATGCGGTGTATGGCTTGCTGGCAAAATCAATTGGGGGTGACACAATCTTGTGGTTCAAGAAATGGGCGTATCATGGGTTCTTGACCTCAACCTTTGTCAATAAAAACAGCTATGCGACCTATGCGGGACTTGGGTTCTTGTGCTCGCTTGTTGTGTTGCGCGATCACCTGAAAGCTGTCGTCATCGACGATCCTGTCCTTGCAAAACAGAACAAGATCATCGCCTATATCAGCTCGCTTCACGTTCGCGATTATCTTGCGTTTCTGCCAGCGTTACTCATTCTCTCTGCGCTTGCGCTCACGGGGTCGCGCGCGGGGGTCGTGAGCCTGTTTATCGGGTTGTTTATGTTCGGGCTCTCTTTGGCCATACATCGTCGCCTTAATGCGCGGCAATGGCTTAAGATAGCGGGAGGCTTTTTCGGCATTCTGCTTGTGTTTATCATTATTGGTGGCAGCTTTTTTGCTGCGCGGATGAGTCATGCGGAAGGGGATGGGAGTACGCGCCTTGCAGGGTATCAACTTGCGGCGCAAGCCATTGCGGATAATCCTTGGCTTGGCTTTGGTCTCGGTGGGTTTGAAAGTGCTTTTCGCCTTTATCGTGATGAAACCCTGCCGCTTTGGTATCATCATGCCCATAA
>CAYZXV010000170.1:0-3456 GCA_964482525.1 uncultured Rhodospirillaceae bacterium
TCAAATTTGCGGACATAGGAAATGTCTCATTCGTGCGGAAATCACGCAGTATATGATTGATTTTTCCCATTGCAGTACGGTCGTGACGGCCATCTTTCCAATAGGTCACGCGCAGGCGTTCCCCGGTGTGGAGATTCCGAAACGCCAACTCCTTCATTTTTGGCGCGCGGATCGAGGCCAAAACAGAAGAGGGATTTACCATAACCAGCCCGGTCGCGACTGCCCCAATTTGAAGAAAGCGGCGACGGGAAGGATCAAACGTTTCAACCATAACCATACTTGAATCGTTAACAAACGGGCGCATTTTATCCTTTTCATATCTCTGCAACAAGCCAAAAGGAATTATTTTAACTAAAAAAGGGGTCTTGGACTTGAAAGATGGCTGGGTTAAGCTTATCTGATCAAGAACAACAAAAACAAGTTTTCTCATAAAATCAAGGAGGTTCCCATGGGCGCAAACACTAAACAACTGACCGATGCCTCGTTCGAGGCCGATGTCCTAAAAACCTCCGGGTTGACGTTGGTCGATTTTTGGGCCGAGTGGTGTGGGCCGTGCCGGATGCTTGGTCCAGTTTTGGACGAAGTAGCCGGTGAAATGGCTGGCAAAGTTACAATTGGCAAGATGAATGTCGACCAAAACCCTGAAACACCGACAAAATATGGGATCCGTAGCATTCCAGCCTTGCTTTTGTTCAAGGATGGGCAACTCGTGGAAACCAAGGTTGGTTCTCTCCCTAAGCAAGCGCTTGTGGCTTGGTTAACGGAGAAGGCGGCCTGATACTTTCGGCTTGCATTCCATCTGGTTGAGGGCTAGAAACCCTGTCTCTTGGCACGATCCGCGCCCTAGACATGCCGGCTGCCGCAGAACGTAACGACTAAACAAAGGAAAACGAAATGTCTAAGATGAAGACCCACAGCGGGTCCAAAAAGCGTTTCCGCGTGACAGGCAGCGGTGCCGTCAAAGCCGGAAAGACCCGTAAGCGCCACAACATGCGCAAACGTCCCCAGAATATGAAGCGCGAGTCACGTCAAGGCCTTATCCTATTCAAGGCGGATGGCGAGAACGTGAAGCAATTCTTTTTACCAAACAGCTACTAAGGAGGGATGACCCATGGCGCGTGTAAAGCGGGGCGTGACGGCTCATTCTCGTCACAAAGAAATCGTGAAATTGGCGAAAGGCTATCGTGGCCGTGCCAGCACATGTTTCACAGTTGCAGTCGAAAAGGTCGAAAAGGCCCTTCGTTATGCCTATCGTGATCGCAAGGCAAAGAAGCGCGACATGCGCGCCCTTTGGATTGTGCGTATCAACGCGGGCGTGCGCGAGCATGGCCTGACCTATGCGCGATTTATCAACGGGCTCAAGCGGCTGGGGATTGAGCTGGACCGCAAGCAGCTCTCTGATCTCGCCGCTTCTGAGCCCGCAGCGTTCAAGGCTCTGGTTGACCAGGCCAAGGCTGCGTTAGAGAAGGCCGCGTAAGAGACAAAACAAAATAGTCAGACCACTGACACATCTTGCGGGAATCCGGAGCCTCTTCGGATTCCCGTTTTTATTTTGGGGCAGGGCGGTGGTATAAGAAATGGAAAGCACCAATAAGGCGGGACACATGGATATTCAAACGCTGCAAAACGATCTTATGAAGGCCATAGAAGACGCGGGCGACATTCCCACACTAGAGGCTGTGCGCGTCGATGCGCTTGGGAAAAAAGGGAAGCTTACCGAGTTGATGAAAACGCTTGGTAGCCTCGATCCGGAAACGCGTAAGGCGACTGGCGCAGCCTTGAATGAGGTTAAGACAGCCGTTGCCACAGCCCTTGAATCGAAACAAAAGATTCTGGCTGATGCCGCACTTAATGAACGTCTTGAGAAAGAGCGTGTAGACGTAACTCTATCTGTACGCCCCATGGGCGAAGGGCGCATACACCCAATCACCCAGACCTATGACGAGATTGTCACGATCTTTGCAGCAATGGGCTTCACCGTTGCAAAGGGGCCGGACATCGAAAAGGACTGGAACAATTTTACGGCATTGAATATGCCGCCGGATCACCCGGCGCGGCAGATGCAGGATACATTCTATATGCCATCCGATGGCGAAACGCCGATGGTTCTACGCACACACACTTCACCCGTGCAAATCCGAACGATGATGGGTCAGAAACCGCCAATCCGCATCATCGCACCGGGGCGAACCTATCGCTGCGACTCCGACATGACTCACACGCCCATGTTCCACCAGTTTGAAGGGCTTGTGATCGACGAACAAACTCATATGGGTCATTTAAAGGGATGCTTGCTCGATTTCCTGCGAGCCTTCTTCGGCATCGACGATCTACCGCTTCGTTTCCGCCCGTCTTACTTCCCATTCACAGAGCCAAGTGCAGAGGTCGATATCGGATGCTCACGCAAAGGCGGCGAGCTTAAACTCGGCAACTATGGCGACTGGCTTGAGATCGGTGGCTGCGGCATGGTCAACGCGCGTGTGCTTGAAAACTGCGGCATCGACTCAACAAAGTATCAAGGCTTCGCTTTCGGCACAGGGATTGAGCGTCTAGCTATGTTGAAATACGGCATCCCAGACTTGCGTACGTTCTTCGAAGCAGATATCCGCTGGCTCAAACACTATGGTTTTGTGCCGCTTGATATTCCTAATCCAGCGATGGCGGGGTAAAAGAACGTGAAGCGTAGAGAGCTCACCCCTTACGATCGTCTCCGGCTTTGGGTCTATAACACTTTTGGACCTGGAGAGATCAACATCTATCTTGTTCGCCATGGCGAGTCAGAAGGGAATGTTAACCCTGACAAATATCTGGAGCTATCGGATCCTATCATCGCGCTGACCCCGAAGGGGATCGAGCAAGCGAAACTGGCCGGTGCATTCTTGGCACAGCATTTATATGAACGCTATAAAAAGGACCCTAAAAAGTTCAAACATGTGCGCTTTATATACAGCCCCTATAAACGCGCACGACAAACAACATATTATTTTCTTAGGAGCGCGGGAGAAGTCTTTGGTCGTGATCGTTCCGTCATCTCCTACCTAGAACGCGCCCTGTTGTTCGAACAGCAGGCAGGAAAATTTGACGGTATGAACTCTGAAACTTTTGCGATAGAACATCCAGAGGATGCGGCATATTATAAAAAACTAACCAGCCTTGGCGGTAAGTTTTACGCTCCGGTAGCCTTAGGCGAAAATCAGGTCGTAACAGCTATGCGTAGTAATTTAGTTTTGCGCTCGGTTGTCGATGATTATCGAACTCGTAAGAAGGGTCTATTTTCAGTTGGGCGCATTCCAAACATAGTTATATCAACTCATGGTGCGACCATGAAAACGCTGATTATGTCTTGGATGGGGTATTCACCTGAATGGATTGCTTGCGAACGGACACCAACAAATTGCGCAATCCGTCGTATACATGGTTCCCAATTAACCGGATATATCGACGAAGGTTACATTT
>CAYZXV010000171.1:0-3452 GCA_964482525.1 uncultured Rhodospirillaceae bacterium
CGACTGCACACGCCCCGCTGATTTTGATCCCGGCAACTTGCGCCACAACACAGGGGAAAGCGAAAACCCGACAAGGTAATCCAACGCACGCCGCGCCATATAGGCATCGACCAAAGACCGATCAATCTTGCGCGGATTCCTGATCGCCTCAGACACGGCGTTCTTTGTAATCTCGTTGAACGTGACGCGATGAACCGGAACCCCATCATCAAGGCCACGCTCGTGCAGCACTTCCTGCACATGCCAGGCAATGGCCTCTCCCTCGCGATCAGGGTCAGAGGCGAGATAGATGGCCTCCGCCGACCGCGCCAGCTTTGCTATCTCGGCAACGGGCTTGTCGGCGCGTTCACCAAGTTCCCACTCCATCGCGAAATCCTCATCGGGCCGCACCGAACCGTCCTTGGCCGGAAGGTCACGAATATGACCGAACGAGGCCACGACTTTATAATCGGAACCCAGATACTTATTAATGGTCTTGGCCTTGGCGGGGGACTCGACGATAACGACTTTATGAGACACGGGCTACCTATGGACGGGTCAGGGGCCTATCAATGCGACTTGGTGTCCGGGTTGACGATCCAGCCGTCCGGCTAGCTCCAACTCCATGAGTACACTCAGCACCAAGGGCAGTGACAATTGACACTGCCGGACGAGTTCGTCAACACTTATAGGCGAAGTCCCTAAATTTTCAGCAATTTTTTCCCTTGCCGCCTCTATATCCGCCCCCGAAAAGGGCATGGGCATCGGCTCAAACGGGTCGGCTTCGGGCTCGCATAGGCGCCGTGGGGGGGTATAAACATGCCCCAGAATGTCGGCTGCGCTCTCGGTCAGCACAGCCCCCTGTCGCAGTAAATCGTTCGTGCCACTCGCGCGGGGATCGAGGGGAAAACCCGGCACCGCAAAAACCTCGCGCCCCTGTTCAAGTGCCATGCGCGCCGTGATGAGCGAGCCTGATTTTCTTGCAGCTTCAACAACAACGACCCCATAGCTCAAGCCAGATATGATCCGATTGCGCTTGGGGAACAAATGCGCCATGGGCTCAGACCCCCATGGCTGTTCCGAGACAATGCAGCCACCCTCTTCCATCCGAGCAAACAACCCTGCATTCTCTGGTGGGTAGATCACATTCACCCCGCCAGCAAGAACCCCAACGGTTCCACAGGACAGAGCCGCTTCATGCGCAGCAGCGTCAACACCTCGCGCCAGCCCGGACGCAACCACCAAGCCTTCGGCCGATAAATCAGCCGCAAGCCTTGCCGCCATCTTACGCCCGTTAATCGACGCATTACGCGCCCCCACAATACCGATGGTTCGTTTATGTAAAAGCTCCACTCGACCAAGAACGGTCAAGACAGGCGGCGCAGATTCAATCGCCGCAAGCGCCTCTGGATAATCGGGCTCACATAGGCAAAGAAGCCGCCCGCCTCTTGCCTCGATAGCCGCAAGTTCGTCTTCTATGTGAGCAAGTGGTGGCAAAGTGGGCGGCGTGCGCCGCCCCCCCAAGCGCGCCATGTCCGGTAAGGCATCAAGGGCCGCCTTCGCACTGCCAAACCGGCGCAGAAGCTGCAGGAACGTGATCGGCCCCACATGCGCGGCGCGCGCAAGGCGAAGCCAATCGCGTCGTTCAGTCGGCGTGAGAGACGTTTGCTTTTTCATCATCCGGTTTCTTTTCGCCGATACGCGGTTCCGTCCCGTCAAGCAACCGACGAATGTTGGCGCTGTGCTTCATGAATATTAAAACGATAAAAATGAAAACGACTCCATACAAGGTTGTTTGATTAAAGACATCGATGAAGATCGGCATCGTCGCCGTCGCCGTGAGGGCCGCCACGGAGGAAATTCGAAGGATTAGCGCCGTGGCCAACCACACAAACATGGCTATTACCGCAATAGGCCAGTGCAGCGCGAGCATAACGCCAAGCATGGTGGCCACGCCCTTGCCGCCGTTAAAACGCAGCCACACAGGATACATATGCCCCAAAAGCGCCAGCAACGCGGCAAGCACCGCCTGCCCCGGCGCAAAGTGCTGGGCGATCATCACCGCCGCCGTCCCTTTCAGCATATCGAGGAGCAACGTTGCAGCCGCAAGACTCTTCTTGCCGGTACGCAGCACATTTGTCGCGCCAATATTGCCAGAACCTATGGCGCGAATATCGCCCTGCCCCGCCAGCTTGGTTAGAAGCAACCCGAATGGAATACTACCCAGCAAATAGGCGACAACCATAACCACAACAATAATCGCAAGAGACGCGGTCATGCGTTAGCCCTCCGCAAGGAGAAGGTCGAGACACGCCATGCGGATCGCCACGCCCACTTCCATTTGTTCGAAGATCACACTGAGCTTTGGATCGTCCGCCACCGCATCGGTGATTTCGATCCCCCGGTTCATCGGCGCAGGATGCATGACAATCACATCGGCCTTCGCATCTTTCAGGCGGTCATGGGTCAGGCCATAGGCGGCATGATAGGCCTCGCCACTCATCGTGTGTTCGCCTTTTTGCAAGCGCTCGTTCTGAATGCGCAGCATCATGACCACATCGGCTTCCGTCAGCGCCTCTTTCATCGTCGCGCAATTGACAACGCCCAGCGCGGCTTCGTCACCAGCCTGAAACTGAGGCGGCGCAAAGAAATGAACCTTCGCGCCCAGCTTGCCCAGCAAGATGGCGTTCGAGCGCGCGACACGGCTGTGTTTGATATCGCCGCATATGGCGACCTTGAGCCCGTCCAGTTTCCCCTTGTGCCGCAGCATGGTGAGGGCATCAAGAAGCGCCTGCGTCGGATGTTCATGCGCACCCGCTCCTGCGTTCAAAACCGGTTTTGACACATAACTTGCCGCCTTGGCCACCGCGCCGTCTTCATTATGGCGAATGACGAAGCCATCGACCTGCATCGCATCCATCACGCGCATCGTGTCGGAAAATGTCTCGCCCTTTGCCATCGAGCTTGTTGTCGTGGAAAAGTTTACAACCTCTGCGCCCAGCCGCTTGGCCGCAATCTCGAACGAATTGCGCGTCCGGGTCGAGTTTTCAAAAAACATGTTTACGACAATCTTGCCCGCCAAACGGTCACATGATTTCTTGGCCGATCGGTTTTGCGCCGCGTAATGAGCCCCAAGGTCAAGGATTTGCTTGATATCGTCCGGCGAAAGCTGATCGATACCAAGAATATGACGGTGCGGGAACGCGCGGGAAGCCATGGACGAAATCTCCTTGTCAAAGAGGCAGGATTAATACCTCATCCCCTTTCATGCCATAAGCCGACAGGGATGTTAAGGGGGGTATCTTTTTCCCTTTGGAAAGGGATAGGATATGGTAAACTAACCACATGATTTATAAATTGAAAGAGCACCCATGACCGATTTAACCGAAAAAGACGTACGCGACGCCCTTACCTATATCGAAATTCCCGACCTTGATGAATCCATCACGGCGGATGACATCTTGTCATCTGTT
>CAYZXV010000172.1:0-3408 GCA_964482525.1 uncultured Rhodospirillaceae bacterium
AGCGATCCCTTGCGTCACACCAACAAAATGCGTACAGCGAGAGAAATTGGCTGGGTCGTAATAGCCGCCAAACCAGCCAATCACCGGAACCTTAATATCCGCAGGCAAAAACGACGCCGCCCGGCGCATCCAGCAGTGAATAAGGTCCGGTTTTTCTTTTTCGATGAGCTGAGCCAACTTCCGCCGCCGCCAAAAACGAAACGGCACACGCAATATCTCAGGCGCGAGGCGAACACCCGCTGCCCGTATCTCTGCCGTGCGCGGGGCACCCTCAGCCACCACCGCACATTGATCAATGCCGCTTGCATGCAGACTGAGCATCATATCGACGGAATAGGTCTCCGCCCCGCCAAGCCCCTTACCCGCCATGATATGAAGAATGCGCATAAACTGGTCCGTTGATGAGGGAAGCCTGTTTATTTATAAATCCAGCGGCAGAGCATGCGGCCAATCACGTCGCCAAGGCACGCGACCTGCTCACTGGCAAGGCCGGTGGCATAGTGCATCGGGTCGCTGTGGCCCAGCGCGAGAAGTCCGGGCGGCAGGCCTTCATGCACAACGATACGCACGAGAGCTTGGGATCGAATAGTTTTTGCCTTCTCTCCATAAAGCTCAGGGAGGCCTTCATCGACTTCCTCTAAAACCAACTCGCCGCCATTGAGCCACCGCGCGACTTTACCGGGCTCCACAATCTTGAGATAGTCGTAATCGCCCTGATCCAGCCATCCGCCGGTTTCAAAGAAGAAACCAACAGCATCCTGCTCAAGAATCTCAAGGAAATCGTGCCCAATGACGCGAAGCGTCGTAGAAAAATCCGGCGCATCCATAAGCGCAAGCATCGCGGCAAAGACGCGGTTCTGACGTTGCAGGTTTTCCTGCATCAAATCCATGAGGTCTTCGTACTCGCCCTTCAGCTCGGCATAATCGTCCTGAAGCTTGGCCATCCGGTACCGTTGAAAATCGGGAAGGCCCGCCTTGTCGAAAAGAGCGAATTGTTCGATGAGATCGTGATTGGAAACCCAAAACTCAGGATGCGCCTCTAAATAGGTGCGCACATCCTCCGGTGCGAGGATCTTCGCTTGTGATGCGGAGCTTTCACGAGAGGATGCCATGGATTAACCCAACTCCCTTACACCGGTATCTTCTGGCCCGTTTTGGCCCAATCAGCCACAAACTGCGCGAGGCCCTTGTCCGTCAACGGATGCCCGAAAAGCTGGCGAATGACGGATGGCGGGATCGTCGCCACATCGGCCCCCATCTTGGCCGCCTGAACAACATGCATCGGCGAACGGACGGACGCAACCAAAACTTCTGTATAGAACTCAGGATAGGCGCCATAGATCGCGCAAATATCGGAAATCAATTCCATGCCATCCTGCCCAATATCGTCAAGGCGCCCCACGAAGGGGGACACAAAGGTCGCACCAGCCTTGGCCGCCAAGATCGCCTGCGCCGCTGAAAAGCAGAGCGTGACATTAACCATTACGCCATCGTCGGTCAGGAGTTTGCAAACCTTGAGCCCAGCCGGGGTGAGCGGCACCTTTACGGCCACGTTGTCGGCGATTTTGGCCAGCACGCGGGCTTCGGCCAGCATGGGCTCAAACTCGGTCGAGGCGACTTCGGCGCTTACGGGGCCTTCGACGATAGAGGTGATCTCACGGATCAATTCGATAAAATTGCTGTGCCCCGATTTGGCAACAAGCGAGGGGTTGGTGGTCACCCCATCAAGCAAGCCCGTTTCCGCAAGGTCTTTAATTTCCTTTAGATCGGCGGTATCAACAAAGAACTTCATTTCTTTACTCCAAGGTTACGATTCGATTTTCAATAAAGGCCAGCTTAACGAATGACCAAGACCGCCGCTACCCCCCTTGCTCACGGCCAGCGCACCGTGCGCGTCCTGACGGACGTGCCGGTGGGGGACGGTTATGATTACCGTGTTCCGGATCATCTTTCCATCGAAAAGGGGGACTGGGTTGCCATCCCTTTGGGCACCAAAGAGTCGATGGGTGTGGTATGGGACGAAGGGAATGGCAAGATACCGCTCAACAAACTCAAAGAGCTGATCAGTGTTCTTGATCTCCCACCTTTACCCGACGCGACGCGTCGCTTTGTTGATTGGGTGGCCGATTACACCCTCAATCCACGTGGGGCGATCCTGCGCATGGTTATGGGCGGAACCTATCGCCCCCTCAAAGAACGCGACTCGCTCGACCTGCCCATGCCTAACCCGGATCATCCACGTTCGCCCCTGACCCCTGACCAGAAAAAGGCAGCCGATACCTTTATTAATGCTCTTGCACAGGATCGCTTTTCGGTCACGCTTTTGGATGGCGTGACAGGATCGGGCAAAACCGAGACCTATGCCGAAGCCATCGCGCAGTGCTTGAAGAGCGGCAAGCAAGCTCTTGTCCTGTTGCCAGAAATTGCCATGACAGCGGCGCTTGTCGGTCGGTTTGAATCCCTCTTTGGCAAGTCCCCGGTTCTTTGGCATTCGGGGCTGTCCGAAAAACAGCGCCGCCTAAACTGGCACGCCATCTCCCAAGGGAAGGCCTCCTTTGTTCTGGGGGCGCGCTCGGCCCTCTTCCTGCCCTATCCCGATCTTGGCCTGATCGTTGTGGATGAGGAACATGAAGGCGCGTACAAACAAGAGGAAGGCGTTATTTATCACGGACGCGATATGGCCGTCGTGCGCGGGCACTTAGGGAACATCCCTGTGGTGCTGGCGAGCGCAACCCCCTCGCTTGAAACCCTTCACAATGTCGGGCAAAAAAAATACGCCCACGTCAAGCTGACCAGCCGCTTTGGCGCGGCCCAATTGCCAAGCCTCACCGCCATCGACCTGCGTCGTGAAAAGATGTCGGCGCAAGAGTTTATCAGCGAACCCTTAGTCCAAGCTTTAAAGGAAACACTCGCGAACGGGCAGCAAGCCATGCTGTTCTTAAACCGGCGCGGCTATGCGCCGTTGACCCTCTGTCGGGGCTGTGGGCACCGCCTGCAATGCCCGTCTTGCTCCACATGGCTCATCGAGCACAAGCGCACGAGCCGTCTGCACTGTCACCAATGCGGGCACAGCATCAAGGAGCCTGATGCCTGTCCCATGTGCGGGGCGGAGGGTAAGTTTGCGGCCTGCGGCCCTGGGGTCGAGCGTATCGTAGAGGAAGTCGCCGAGCGTCTGCCCGAGGCGCGGGTCGCCATGATGGCCAGCGACACGATCGACGGACCCAAGGCGGCTGAGACCCTCATCGCCCAAGTCGAAAACCACGAAATTGACCTTCTGATCGGTACGCAGATCATGGCCAAAGGGTATCACTTCCCGCGCCTTACACTGGTCGGGGTTATCGATGCCGATCTGGGCCTTGCGGGCGGCGATCCCCGCGCGGCAGAGCGAACCTTTCAGCTGCTCCAACA
>CAYZXV010000173.1:0-3398 GCA_964482525.1 uncultured Rhodospirillaceae bacterium
GAAGGTGTCACCCAGGACTACCAAGAGGCAGTCAAATGGTTTCGACTAGGTGCAGAACAGGGAAATACATCTTCACAATTCAACCTCGGGGTGATGTATGACGAAGGCAAAGGGGTCACACAAAATCATCAAGAGGCAGCGAAGTGGTTTCGGCTAGCCGCAGAGCAGGGAGATGCATCGGCACAATTCAATCTTGGGTTGATGTATGCAAAGGGCAAGGGCGTCATGCAGGATTACATGCATGCACATATGTGGCTTAACTTAGCAGCAGCAAAATCAAAAAAAGGCGCCGCAGAATATCGTGACATAACATCAATATTAATGCCACCCGCACAGATTGCCGAAGCTCAAAAGCTAGCCAGGGAATGTATGGAACGCAATTACAAGCACTGTGATTGATCGCGTACATATATGTGAGAATAACACTTCGTCAGAATTTATTATTGATCAAAGGGGCTCGAACAATGAAAAAGGTGATTTTCGCTCTACTAATCTTATTGGCCTTAAATGGTCTGTCGGGTGCAAGCACACTCGAAGATGGAAAGGCGGCCTACAACGAAAAGAACTTTACACAAGCGTTGAAACATTTTCGACAATTAGCCGATCAGGGAGATTCTGAGGCCCAATACTACCTTGGGGCAATGTATGTCGATGGCAAAGGGGTTAGGAAGGACAAAGAATTGGCAGTGAAGTGGTATCGGTTAGCAGCTGAACAGGGGCATTTTATGGCGCAATACATCCTTGGTTTGATATATGGCAATGGAGATGGTGTCGCGCAGGATTATCAAGAGTCCGTTAAGTGGTATCGCTTAGCCGCAACACAAACAAATCTCTCTCGTGGAATAGCAATTATCCAACAAAAAACACAAAGGGAACTCGGGGATATGTATTTTGACGGTAAAGTTGTCACACAGAACTATCAGGAGGCAGCAAAATGGTATCGCATGGCTGCAGAACAGGGAGATTTAGACGCACAGGTCATTCTCGGAAAAATGTATGAGAACGGCCAAGGTGTTACTCAAGACTTCCAAGAGGCCGCGAAGCGGTTTCGCCTAGCAGCAGAACAGGGAGATCAATGGGGGCAAGTCTTCCTAGGGAGGAAGTATTATAAAGGCGAAGGTGTTATCCAGGACTATCTAGAGGCGGCGAAGTGGTTTCGGTTAGCAGCAGAACAGGGGAATGCAGGCGCGCAAGGCATGCTTGGCTGGATGTATCGAGATGGCCGAGGCGTCAATCAGGATTTCCAAGAGGCAGCAAAGTGGTTTCAACTAGCAGCAGAACAAGGGGAACCGGACGCGCAATACTACCTTGGGAGAATGTATGTCGAAGGTCAAGGTGTCACGCAAGACTACCAAGAGGCGAAGAAATGGTTTCGGCAAGCTGCCTCTCAGGGGGATACAAGCGCGCAATTCAACCTTGGGATGATGTATGCCAAAGGCGAAGGCGTCGCTCGGGACTATGTTCGCGCACATATGTGGTTGAATTTGGCAGCGGCAAAGGGGGAATTTGATGCCACTGCAGCCACGGAGAACCGTGATATCATAGCTAAAAAAATGTCCCCTACTCAAATTGCAAAAGCGCAAAAAATGGCAAGAGAATGCGCGGCGCGCAAATACAGACAGTGCGACTGATGGAGCGCATCAGGTGACAATCGCAATAAATTGATCAGTGTAATTTAAGAGGTGATGTAAATGCGATTCCGTAGTTTGATGCTCACACTGCCGCCTAAGCATCCCAATACTAATTTCGCAGTATATGCGAAATATATACTCCTTCATCATTTTTGGTGGGTGTTGTTATTGTTGCTGGCTGTGTCAATTACTTTTCTCGTATGGACGGAGCAGCCGCTAGCTGTTGTGGCGCCTATTGTTGGCTCGATTCTTTCACTCTTCTATTTCATCCAGAAGCAGAAACTTGATGAGACCAGGCTGTTTAGGGAAATATTTTGCGAATGCAACAAGAGATACGACAAACTAAATGAAAAACTCGCAGATATCGTTGAGAGAGAACACCCGGAGCTCAATAAAGAAGAGGAGAAGATACTTGTAGATTATTTTAACTTGTGCGGCGAGGAATACCTCTATTTCTCACACGGATTTATTTTTCCTAACGTCTGGAATGCGTGGCGGAATGGCATGGTGTTTTTATTAAAGAATGAAAGGGTAAGAAAATTCTGGAAAAAAGAAAAATCAACGAATTCGTACTATGATCTTCCTCTTTAGCAAGGCCAACTTGTAAGTCGTCCCGAGGTAGTTGGGATGCTTCATAAGATTACATCCAATCGTCCGGCTAACGGTTGGATGCCAATTGGGTAGATATGGACCAGGCTAAAGGGGCCAGCTATTAGCCGGCCATAGTCAAACTCCACGGTGGCATCAGCCGCCGAATTTACATCTCCATCTATCAAGTCGCCCCTGATAATTCACCTGACGCCCACGAAGTTGGCTTGAGCGAACGCGCGGCGAACCGGGTTGACGGTGCCGAACGAAACCACGCTCAGGAAGCGACCCCACAGCGCCACGAAAGCAGCGCAGTAGGGCGGATGAGCGGCTTTATCGCGTAATCCGCCGTATGGGCAGCCGTCAAAGGAAGCGAATCATGCGGCGCAATGACAAACATGGCGCCCTTGCTCGAAATCGATCAGGACGTAATTGGTCCGCATGGTTTCCTCCCCATGGGGGTATTTTCCCGGGAGCCCTTTACCCCGCCGCCTTGTCCAGCAGTTCCAGCCCGCGCTTGGCCTTGCCGGCGCCGCGTTCGGCGCGCAGCCGGAAGCGCGTTTCCGCATCGTATTCGGCCAACAGCAGGGTGGTGACTTCATCCAGCAGGCGGTTGACGCTGGTACCCCGGCTTTGCGCCAGCGCGCGCAGCCGCTCGTGTTTGTCGTCGGGGAGACGAAGGGTCAGTGCGCTCATGGTGATAGCTCCTTCAAGAAATCCTCGGGGCCGACGACCCGCAGTTCGGGAAATTTCAACTCCATGCGACCAACATCGCGCAGGTTGCGGGTCACGATGTATTGGGCGCCGGCCGCGACCGCCAGCTCCACCAGATGGTTATCGGCTTCGTCGGGCAGGTTTGGCCGCCATGCGAAATAGATGCGGGTCCACGCGCAAGCAGCCAGGAAGATATCCAGCAATTCCTCTCTTTCGTCGCGGGACAGACGGCTGGTTTCGAAGAGGTCGGCACGGCCCAATACGTCTTCGTACTCCGCGTACAGCGCGGCACCCATCACCGGCTGGCATTCACCCCTCAGGCACGCCGCGATCACATGACGCCCCGCGCCTTGCCCAAGGCAGGCACCAAGGAAAACGTTGGTATCGATGACGACACGCGGATTCATAAGTCGTATGGTAGCACCGTTGCCACCACGATATCGTCATGGATACCCATCGGCGACC
>CAYZXV010000174.1:0-3376 GCA_964482525.1 uncultured Rhodospirillaceae bacterium
GTAGGCAAGGTCGTAGAGGCTGCCACGGCCCGCGAAGCCGCCCGCAAGGCGCGTGAACTCACGCGGCGCAAGAACGCGCTCGATCCAACTTCGCTTCCCGGCAAGCTTGCGGATTGTCAGGAGCGCGACCCGGCGTTCTCCGAGCTGTTCATTGTGGAAGGCGACTCGGCGGGTGGTTCGGCCAAGCAAGGGCGTTCGCGCAAGACGCAGGCGATCTTACCGCTTCGCGGTAAGATATTGAATGTGGAGCGCGCGCGCTTTGACAAGATGCTCTCTTCCGCTGAGATTGGGACGCTCATCACCGCCATCGGCGCGGGCATCGGGCGCGAGGAGTTTAATCCCGATAAAGCGCGGTATCACAAGATTATCATCATGACGGACGCCGACGTAGACGGCAGCCATATTCGCACGCTCTTGCTCACCTTCTTCTATCGCCAGATGCCGGAGTTGATTGAGAAGGGCTATCTCTATATTGCCCAGCCACCACTCTATCGCCTGAAAAAAGGAAGCAGCAAAGAACGCTATTTGAAGGATGACAGGGCACTGGAGCAGTACTTGCTCGCCACAGGGGCAGAGCAGGCGCAGGTGACCTTGCATAACGGAAAGGTTCTCTCTGGCGAGGCGCTTGCCGATTTACTTGATAAATGTCGCGCAGCCAAAAGTGCGCTTGTTGCCATCGAGAAAAAGGTTGGGCATGCGGGCATCGTCGAGCAGGCCGCGATTGCGGGTGCGCTTAGCGCCGAATTACTTGTTGATCCGGCTAAGGCTCAAGCTGCTGCGTCCTATGTGGCGCAACGCCTTAACACGATTTTACCGGAAGATGAACGCGGTTGGACTGGCTTGATGGCAGAAACAGGCGGTATGGTCTTCTCGCGCCTGCGTCACGGTGTGACCACGCGGCATGTCATTGATCCCGACACGCTGCGCTCTGGCGATGCGCGACGGCTTGATGCCATGACCGCCAATCTTCAAGATTGGTTCGCGGCCCCAGCCCAGATTGTTTTAAAGGAACGTTTGCCTGTGCCGCTTGCGGGGCCAGCCAGCCTGATTGACGCGATTATTCAGGAAGGACGCCACAACCTCACCATCCAACGCTATAAAGGTCTTGGCGAAATGAACCCCGACCAGCTTTGGGAAACGACCCTTGATCCCGAAAAGCGCGTGTTGCTTCAAGTCAAGGTCAACCAAGTCGACGAGGCGGAGCAGGTTTTCTCAACTCTGATGGGCGATGTGGTTGAACCGCGCCGTGACTTCATCATCGAAAACGCGCTGAGTGCCACGAATATTGATGCATAAGTTTTTTCTCTTGAATAGGGAGGTATCCGCTTATGGTTATTTGTTCACGTCCTACAAAAACAATGCAGGCCGCCTGTGAAGTCGGGGATAAAAGCGCCAATCCTGAAGGCAAAGAAACACCCGGTATTTCGGGCTTTGCCATCGCTTCAGCCCTAGGTCATATGGGATGCGTGCAAGGTGGGCATGTTTTTAGAAGGCCACCGATATACCCGCCGGATGTCGACTCTATTATCCCGCCTTCGTTGCAGCTCCAGCCCAAAAGATGCGAACGTTGATTTCTGGGCTGTTGGGATTGAATTAAGGTTGGGTTTAGGTTTAATATCTTTGTGTATGATCATACACAAAGATATTGCAAGTCGCCCAATTTTTGTGTATAATTATGTCCAAGGTGGAGGGAGTGTGGATAGTCGGGCCATTATCAAAATCCTTGAAAAAGATGGGTGGGGATTGGTTGCGGCACGAGGCTCACACCATCAGTTTAAGCACCCGACCAAACAAGGACGCGTTACGGTCCCTCACCCAAAGAAAGATTTGCCGAAAGGAACCGTCAAATCGATTTTTCGTCAGGCTGGTATTCAGGACTAATGGAAAGCGCACACACATGCACAAACTTACATCTCCCAAAAGAAAACCCGGCAAAGTGAGCGGGCATCGGTATGTCGCCCTGATCCATAAGGAAAAAGGGACGAGCTATGGCGTGATGTTTCCTGATTTCCCAGGGTGTGTCAGTGCGGGCGATACGCCAGAAGAAGCCTTTGACAATGCGCGTGAAGCCTTGGCCTTTCATGTTGAAGGCATGCGAAGCGATGGAGACGTTATTCCCGCGCCGCGCCTTCTCGAAGCGATCAGTGCCGCAAAAGAAGATTGGGTTGATTTCAAAAATGCCATTATAGCCTTTGTCCCGCTTTTGCCTCCGCGCGGTGAACCCGTGCGGGTAAATATTAATATTGATGCGAACCTCCTCGCCGCCGCCGACAAGGCCGCGCAGCACGCCCGGCAAACCCGAAGCGCCTTTATCGCAAGAGCGCTTGAAACCGCGCTGGAAGGCCGTGGTAGAGCTTGAACTACCCCGCCTTCAGCATCGCCTCAAAGGCTTCTTCCCATGTGCCGGTGGTAGCGGCGCGGGAATACTCGGTCGCGCGGGCCTCGAAGAAGTTTGCATGTTCTGCTGCGTTCATCATCTCGTCCATCCAGGGCAGGGGGTTTTGCCCGATATGATAAATGGGTGCGAGGCCAAGCTGCTCAAGGCGGCGATCCGCGATATAGCGGATATAGTTCTTCACATCCTGCGCCGTCATGCCCTCAATCGCGCCCATCTCAAAGGCAAGATCGATAAACGCATCTTCATGCGTCACGATGGTCTCGCATGATTGGGTTAGCTCGCGTTGGAACTGGGGCGTCCAGACTTCGGGATACTCTTCCACAAAGGTATGGAACAGGCGAATGATCGAAAGCGTGTGCAGCGTTTCGTCGCGCACCGACCATGTGACGATCTGGCCCATGCCCTTCATTTTGTTAAAGCGCGGGAAGTTCATCAACATCGCAAAGGACGCAAAGAGTTGCAGACCCTCGGTAAAGCCGCCAAACACGGCCAGCGTGCGGGCGATTTCTTGGGGACTGTTGCAGTTGAAGCCTTGCATATATTCGTACTTATCCTTCATTTCTTTGTAATGAAGGAAAGCGGAATATTCGATTTCCGGCATCCCGATGGTATCGAGCAGATAAGAATAAGCAGCAATATGGATCGTCTCGATATTCGAAAAAGCGGCCAGCATCATTTGGATTTCGGTCGGCTGGAACACGCGCGCATAGTTTTTCATATAGCAATTGTTCACTTCCACGTCGGCCTGCGTGAAAAAGCGAAAGATCTGTGTTAACAGATTGCGCTCGGCTTCGGTGAGCTTCCCTCGCCAATCCTTGATATCGTCGGCCATAGGCACTTCTTCAGGCAGCCAGTGAAGTTGCTGCTGCTTGTGCCAGCATTCATAGGCCCATGGATAGCTAAAGGGCTTATAGACGGGATTGGGTTCAAGAAGTTTGGCCATGGTGGAGTCCTATTTAAGTTTTGGTAATCAAAAAA
>CAYZXV010000175.1:0-3347 GCA_964482525.1 uncultured Rhodospirillaceae bacterium
GTGGCCAAACTCTGTTGCAACTAATTCAGCGGTATCGGCGTCGATGCTTTGCGTAATGGTGGCCATAACGCCCATTTTCATCAGGCATTTAATAACATCTGCGCCGCGTTCGGCCATGCGGTTGGCGAGTTCTTGAACCGTAATCACTTCTGGTATGATTACGTCGCGAACTTGCTTAACCTGCTCTTGCTGTTGCATGGATTGGCGCTTTTCGCGTTCAATCCTGCGACGGATTGAGGCCATAGAACGATGGCGTCCACCGCCCTCTTCGCCTTCCAGAGCTTCGGTGACGTTGACGCGACCGGATTGACGGCGATTGCCACCAATGCCGCCCCCAGGGCTGCGTCGCGCGGGACCCGCACCACGTCCACCGCCGCGTCCGCGTCGCGCACCGCGATCATCGCCCTCATCATCATCTGCGCCTACGCCAGGGCGGCGTGCTGGTGCATGAGTGCTGCGTTCATCTGAAGTCGGTGTTTCTTCACGTGTTGCCATAACGGCACTACGCATACCGCCAGTTCCACGACGTGCTGGTCCGTTAAGACCAAGAGTACGGGCGCGTTCTTCATCTTTCTTTTTACGTTGTTCGTCTTCAATTTTTTCCTGTTCTTGGATCTGGCGAAGCTCTTCCAATTCGCGCTGACGTAGGCGCTCACGTGCCGACATAGGCGGTCCATCGGGGGCTTTTTCTTGCTCTGTAGGGGCGTTCTGAGCCTGCGCTGCCTTCGCTTCTTTAGCCTCTTGTTCGGCCTGGCGTCGTTTCTGTTCGCTTTCAATCACTGCGCCGCGCAGAGCGCGCATGCGTGATTCCCTCTCCTCTTGGGTCAGAGTTCGCGCTGCGGCAGCCGAAGCTTTCAGGTTTAAATTGCGTCCGGCTTCCCCTTGGGCGGCGGCGCTTTTCGTTACGCTCGATGGCGTGCCTTCGACTCTTTTACGTTTCACTTCGACAGCTACGGTTTTTGACCGGCCATGCGAGAAGCTTTGGCGCACGGAGCCTGTCGCAGCGCCCTTGCTATCAAGGGTGAGCGTTTTTTTAAGCTCAAGCTTTGGCTTGTCGCCAAGGCTAAGGACGGCTTTGCCTTCCTTTGCGGCGTCTTTTTTTGTCTCGGATTTAGGCGTGTTCTCGGTCATGTGTGTTCGCAGTCGACTAAGGGGTCTAAGGGAGTGGAGATAGGCGCGCTGACACCTTGCCAGCGTATTAAATCGGTCATGATTTTTGTTGTGATCGCGTGGCGGCGCAAGCCAACAGCAGCCAAAGGCGCAAGGCCCAACGCTTTGCCAATCTCTTCGCGTGTTAAGGGCAGTAGATGTATTGGCGCGCGTGCGAGTTTACGACGGCAATCATGGCCGGAATCTTTGGCAAGCAATATGGCGGCAAGCGTTTCCTGGCCAAGGGCCTTTTCAACTTCGGAGAGGCCGGGGACAACGACGCCTGCGCTGCGTGCAAGACCGAGGATAGATAAGAATCGCTTCGATAAAAGGTTTTCAGTGCGCCCAAGCAGGTCAGCAGGTACGGCTAATTTTGCTTTTGCAGCGCGTGAGAAAAGGTTCTTCTTTATGGCGAGTTCAAGCGCGTCACGAGTCGCACAGACCCACAGGCCGCGCCCACCCAGCCGTTCGGCAAGATCGGGAACCACCACGCCGTCCGGCGAGGCAACAAATCGAATGAGCGCAGTTTTATCTTTAATCTCACCTGTCGCAAGGCAACGACGCGCCGTTTGCGGCATGGCTGCCACTTCGGTGTTCATCGCATCGCAGGGAGAGGATTTGGCTGCGGTCATTTCGTTTGTCGTACCTCATCGTCATTCTGTTGGAGCGTCAGTGGACTCGTCCGCGAACCAGTGTGCGCGGGCTGCCATGATCATTTCATTGGCGCGAGCTTCGGTGATCTCATCTTCGCCTAAAATCTCGCGCAATTCATCGCCGGCAAGATCGGCGAGATCATCCAAGGTCTTTACGCCATTTTCGCCCAGCTTAACGGCATATTCTTCGGTCATGCCCTTAAGGGTCATAAGGTCGTCCCCGATGCCAAGCTCAATGCGCTTGGCTTCCATCTTCGCTGCGCGTTCGGCAAGCCATGTGCGGGCGCGTTGCTGCAATTCGGCGCCAACTTCGGCATCGAACCCTTCGATTTCGGCCAGCTCGTCAATCGGCGTGTCGGCAATCTGTTCAACGCGGGTAAAGCCTTCACCCACCAAGAGGTGCGCGATCACGTCATCAACTGACAGGGCTTCGATAAACAGGGTTGTGCGGACGCGAAGTTCTTCCTGACGGCGTTCGGATTCTTCTTTTTCGGTCAAGATGTCGATGTCCCAACCAGTGAGCATTGAGGCCAGACGCACATTTTGGCCACGACGGCCAATGGCGAGCGACAATTGTTCATCGGGAACCACGACATCCATGCGATGATTGTCTTCGTCCAAGACGACTTTGGCGACTTCGGCGGGGGCCAAGGCGTTGACGACGAAGGTCGCGGGGTCTTGCGACCATGGAATAATGTCAACTTTCTCGCCCTGAAGCTCACCGACAACCGCCTGAACGCGACTGCCGCGCATGCCGACGCACGCGCCGACGGGGTCGATTGAGCTGTCGTTCGAAATGACGGCGATTTTTGCCCGGCTGCCTGGATCGCGGGCGACGGACTTGATTTCAATGATGCCGTCATAGATTTCGGGCACTTCCTGCATAAACAGCTTTGCCATAAAGGCTGGGTGCGTGCGGGAAACGAAAATCTGCGGGCCTCGTTGTTCTTCGCGCACGTCGAAGATATAGGCGCGGACGCGGTCGCCCGTCTTGAAATGTTCGCGCGGCAGAGACTCGTCGCGGCGCAGGACGGCTTCGGCGCGGCCCAGTTCGATTGTGATGTTGCCATATTCGGCGCGTTTGACCGTGCCGCTGACGATTTCGCCGACGCGATCTTTGTATTCCAAGAATTGGCGGCGACGTTCTGCGTCACGTACTTTCTGAACGATAACTTGCTTGGCCGATTGGGCGGCGATGCGGCCCATATCGATGGGGGGCAGATCGTCGATAATGATGTCGCCGATGACGGCATCGGCCTTTGTTTTCTTTGCGGCTTTAAGGTTCAGTTGTTTGTATTCGTCTTCGACCGTTTCGACGACTTCCATAAAGCGCTGCAGCTTCACCTCGCCCGTGCGACGGTCGATACTGGCGCGAATGTCGTGTTCAAAGCCGTACTTGGCGCGTCCGGCCTTTTGAATGGCCTGCTCCATCGCTTCCAAGACCTCGTCGCGCTCGATATTCTTTTCCCGGGCTACGGCGTCGGCGACATGCAACAATTCCATGATATCCTCGTTTCCGCTTTAGTTACGTCTTTCTGGCTCTTT
>CAYZXV010000176.1:0-3332 GCA_964482525.1 uncultured Rhodospirillaceae bacterium
CCGCGAAAGCGGGGATCCCGTTTCCTTTCTTTCTATCCCGTGCAACAAAAACGATGCGGCAAAATAAAGTCCTCGTCCAACCGCCCAAAACGTCCGTCATCCCCGCGAAAGCGGGGATCCCGTTTCCTTGTTTTCTTTCTCTCCACCCTCCACACTGCTGCTTACTTGTTTCCCGCCGTAAAACAAACGGGATTCCCGCTTTCGCGGGAATGACGGTGTAGGTGGTTTTGTTCATCTCTCTATTGGCAATCTCAACGCAAAAGGATGAGCCTCTCCCTTTACTTCTGCAGGTCTTCATACAAATCCCGCCACCCAAGATTGATCGTTTCAATAAGCTGCTTTTTCCA
Source organism: uncultured Rhodospirillaceae bacterium (assembly GCA_964482525.1). Taxonomy (GTDB): domain Bacteria; phylum Pseudomonadota; class Alphaproteobacteria; order UBA9219; family UBA9219; genus UBA8914. The sequence goes on from CAYZXV010000176.1 coordinate 348, forward strand.
ATCTCTCTTCCATTTCTTGATAGCCTTCTCCCTCGCAATAGCTTCCAACGCCGTTGGATACTCTTCATAAAACACAAGGCATTTAAGCCCATATTTCTTTGTGAAACCCTTATACATCCCTTCGCGATGTTCCCACGCGCGGCGCGCAAGATCATTTGTAACACCGGTGTAGAGCGTGCCATAAGGTTTGTCCGTAACGATGTAGACCCAGAAATGTTTTTCCATTTCTTTTCTCCCAAACGCTCCTTCATCCCTCCCCCTTCCCGCACAAACAAGCACCACCACAGCCACCTTTGCCGCCTTTTTTCTTCGCGCCGTTTTTCGGTTTGCCACCTGCCGCCAGCTCCCTGAGGATCGCGACAACTTTCTCGGGCGTTAACTCCTCGTAATAGTCATCATTCACCTGCATTACTGGCGCATTCACGCAGGCGCCCAAACACTCAACTTCCTTCAGGGTGAACATCCCATCCGGTGTCGTCTCACCAATTTTGATACCCAGATGCGCCTCACATGCTTTGGCGATTTCTTCACTGCCCGCAAGCCAACACGGCGTCGTCCGGCACAGCTGCACCAAATAGGTTCCGACCGGATGAACGTTGAACATCGTGTAAAAACTCGCGACCTCGAACGCCTTGACCTCTGGCACACCAAGCATCTGCGCCACATAAACGATGGCCGCACCGGGCAGCCACCCGCCATGCTGCCGCTGCGCCAAATCCAAAAGCGGCACCATCGCCGACGCCTGCCGCCGTGGCGGGTATTGCGCGACAATCTTTTTCGCCTTCGCCTCATTCTCTGGCGAGAAAAAGAAGGTTTTGGGCTGCGTGGTGTTCACCGATCAATCTCCCCCTTTGCCGTCATTGCGAGGAACAGAGCGAAACAAAACCTCGTCATTGCGAGGAGCGTACGCGACGAAGCAATCCAGCTGCGCCGTGTCTACGGCGCGCATGACTCTTATGCCGCGCAGACGCGCGGCTTCTGGATTGCTTCGCTGCGCTCGCAATGACGATGTCTTTTGTGTTTTTGAAGAAAGAAATCCCATCACCGATCAATCTCCCCCTTTGCCGTCATTGCGAGGAGGTCCGAAGGACCGACGCGGCAATCCATCTTAATATGCAGCAAACACCGCCCTTTCGGGTTCTTTGGGCTCCATGGATCGCCACGCTCGCAAGCGCTCGCTCGCGATGACGTTGGTTTGTTGGCCTTTTGCACAGCACACCCCATCACCGATCAATCTCCCCAAACACGATATCAAGGCTCCCGATAATCGCGACGACGTCGGCCAGCATATGACCCTTTGACAGCATCGGCAGCATCTGCAAATGCGCAAAGCTTGGCGCACGGATTTTGCAACGATAGGGCTTGTTGCTCCCATCCGCGACAAGGTAGACGCCAAACTCGCCCTTAGGCGCTTCAATCGCGGTATAGGTCGCGCCTTCTGGCACGTGATACCCTTCGGTCGCAAGTTTGAAGTGATGGATGAGCGCTTCCATCGATTGTTCAATCGCGGCGCGATCCGGCATCGCGATCTTGTAATCATCGACCATCACGCGGCCCTGCGGCATGCGCGCTATGCACTGCCGGATGATCCGCACCGATTGCCGCATTTCCTCCATACGCACCAGATACCGCGCATAGCAATCGCCCGTTTTGCCGACGGGAATATCGAAATCATAATCCTCGTACCCGTCATAGGGCTGCGCTTTTCGCAAATCCCACGCCACGCCCGTCGCCCGCAGCATCGGCCCCGACGCGCCCCAGGCCAGCGCCTCCTCCTTGGTCAGCACGCCGATATCCACCGTGCGCTGTTTAAAGATCCGGTTGTCGGTCAGCAGCGTTTCCAAATCATCAAGCAACTTGAGAAACGGGCCGCAAAACGCCGCGATATCGTCAAGCAAACCATCCGGCAAATCCTTCGCCACGCCGCCGGGGCGGATATAATTCGCATGCATCCGCGCACCCGATACGCGCTCGTAAAACCCCATGATCTTTTCGCGCTCTTCAAACCCCCACAAGGCGGGCGTGATCGCACCCAGATCCAGCGCGAACGTCGTGACCGCAAGCAAATGGTTCAAAAGCCGCGTGAGTTCAGCGTACATCACGCGGATAACTTTGGCGCGTTCCGGCGGCGCGATGCCGAGCAGCTTCTCGACGGCCAGCGAAAAACACTGCTCACTTGCCATCGGCGAGACGTAATCAAGGCGGTCGAAATACGGCAGCGCCTGCGTATAGGTTTTATGCTCGATCAGCTTTTCGGTCCCGCGATGCAACAGGCCGATGTGCGGATCGGCGCGTTCGACGATTTCGCCGTCCATCTCCAAAATCAACCGCAGCACCCCATGCGCGGCGGGATGCTGGGGCCCCAGATTGATCGTAAAGGGCGGCAGTGCCGCGCCATCCTTTTGCTTGACCTCAACGCGCACAGCTTCCGTCATCCCTCGCCCCTCCTTTGCACGTCGGTCATGCCCTGCCACGGGGAGCGCGTGTCGAACGCACGGAAAGGATCGTCCAGCGATACGGGTTCCTGCACCACTTTACGCTGCAAATCGTCATACCGGACCTGCACATGGCCCGAAAGTGGGAAGTCGCGGCGCAGCGGGTGTCCTTCAAAATCGTAATCCGTCAGAATCCGCCGCAGATCCGCATGCCCCGTAAACGGAATACCGAAGAGATCAAACACCTCGCGCTCGAACCACCCTGCGGCGGGATAAACGCCAGCAACCGACGGCACCGCCGCGCCGTCCGCGACCTGCACAAACACAGTAAGACGCACGTTGCGTGAAAGACTGAGCAGTTGATACACAACCTCGAACCGTGGTTTTTGCGCGGGATAGTCCACGGCGCACACGTCCATCAGTTGATGAAACTGCGTGTGCTCATCGTCGCGCAACAGGGTCAACGCCTCGACCAGTTTTTCCTTTGCAACAAGAACCGACAATTCCGGGCCATTCCAAAACGCCTGCACCGTGATCCGCCCCAACGCAT
>CAYZXV010000177.1:0-3325 GCA_964482525.1 uncultured Rhodospirillaceae bacterium
ATCCCAGCCTTTAACGTCAATGACAGCGTGACGAAATCAAAGTTCGATAACCTCTACGGCTGCCGCGAAAGTTTGGTGGACGGCATCCGCCGTGCGACCGACGTCATGATGTCCGGCAAAGTCGCGGTTGTTTGCGGCTATGGGGATGTCGGCAAAGGGTCTGCGGCGAGCTTGCGCAACTCTGGCGCGCGAGTCCTTGTAACCGAAATCGATCCGATCAACGCGCTTCAGGCCCTGATGGAAGGCTATCAAGTTGTCACGATGGATGAAGCCGCAAGCATCGGCGATATTTTCGTCACCGCGACCGGCAACGTCGGCGTCATTACGCTCGATCATATGCGCGCCATGAAAGACCGCGCGATCGTTTGCAACATCGGCCACTTCGACTCAGAGATCCAAATCGACTCCCTCAAGAACTTTGTGTGGGAAGAGGTCAAGCCGCAGGTCGATGAAGTGGTGTTTCCGGACGGAAATCGCCTGATTGTTTTGGCCAAGGGCCGCCTTGTGAACCTTGGTTGCGCAACGGGCCACCCCAGCTTTGTGATGAGCGCCTCCTTCACCAACCAGACGCTGGCCCAAATCGAGCTGTGGCAAAACCCCGGCAAATACGAAAAGAAAGTCTATGTCCTGCCCAAGCACCTTGATGAGAAAGTCGCGCGTCTGCATCTGGCAAAATTGGGGGCCAAATTGACCAAACTGACACCCGAACAGGCGGCTTATCTTGGTGTCGATGTGGCCGGACCGTACAAGGCCGACCATTATCGGTACTAATTCCACCTGCATCGCTTTTCTATGGTTCAACGGGGGCGCTTTCTGTCATAAAAAACAGCAAGCGCCCCCAAATCTTTCCTGATTTTTAAACGTTTTTTGTTACGATGAGCTTTCCGGTTTCAAGATTATTCATTTAACAAGCTGTATTTTCAGGGATTTGTGTCGTGAGTTTGGAACTTATTGCCTTTATTGCGGCCGCTTTTGGCGTCTCAAGCAGTCTCCCACAGATCTATAAGATATTGAAAACAAAGGATACTCTGTGCCTTTCCTATGGCACCTATGTAATGGTGTGTATCAGCGGCATGATCTGGATCTCCTATGGGCTTATCGCACCCGTTTATTCGATTGTGTTATGGAACAGTGTTTCTGTCATGCTGTCGCTATCTATCTTGGCCTTAAAGATGAACAATGAACGGCCCGCGTTTTGGCTTTCTTGCACCCTTTATGTGCGCCAACCCATTTGCATCCGGTGCCTGAGCATGGCGGTTATGACCACGGGCGGCATTCTCGTACCCCTGTGATTTCCCTTTCCTTTTTGCCACACCTCGCGTTAAGGTAGGGGGACTTTTGATGCCCAGCCCCCACGGATCCAATGCGCGCGTTTTCTCTTCTCCTCACCTTGCCGTTCATTTTAGTGGTTTTGGTTTTTGCCCTTCATAACCGGGCCACCGTGGCGCTTGACTTTTGGCCATTTGAAGCTGGCCTTTCCATGCCTGTTTCGCTCTTGGCCCTAGCCCTTTTCGTTTTAGGGTTCGCGGCGGGCAGTTTGCGCGGCGGTATTGCCGCCATGGCTGCACGGCGGCAAGCCCGCAAAGCGGAGAAAGAGGCCGATACCCTCCGCGCCGAGCTTCAAGCCACCAAAGCACAGCCGCCTGCCGCCTGTACGCCTGCCTTTTTTGCACAGGGCCGCTATACGCCTGTTGAAGCCGAAAATCTTACCCTCCCGTCAAAACAAAAATCTTTCTTCTCAAACCCGTTCAAAAGGAAGGCACCATGACCACCTTATTAAGTCCCGTTTTCTGTGCCATCGATACCCCCGACACCGCCAAGGCGATGGATCTTGCAAGAAAACTAAAGGGAAAAATTGGCGGCCTTAAGTTCGGGCTTGAATACATCATGGCCAATGGGCCGCAAGGTTGCCTGCCGATGAAAGAGCTCGGCATGCCGTTCTTTCTGGACGTCAAACTGCACGACATCCCCAACACGGTGGCGGGTGCGGTGAAGTCGCTCCTCGCCATCGAGCCCGAATATATCAACGTCCATTGTGGTGGTGGCGCCGCGATGATGAAGGCTGCCGCCGACGCCGCCGCAAGCGCCAAGGGCAAACGCCCAAAAATGCTGGGCGTCACCGTGCTTACCAGTATGGACGCAAGCGACCTTAAAGCGGTTGGCCAAGATACCGACACGGCGGCGCAGGTCCAACGCCTTGCCTTGCTGGCCAAAGAAAGCGGCCTTGATGGCGTGGTTTGTTCCGCAGCAGAAGTCGCGAACCTGCGCAAACTTTGCGGCCCCGACTTTGTTTTGATGGTCCCCGGCATTCGCCCCGTTTGGGCGGCCGCGAATGATCAAAAACGCATCATGACCCCACGCGAAGCCATGGATGTCGGCGCGACGCACCTTGTGATCGGACGCCCCATCACAGGCGCAGAAGATCCTGCGGCAGCGGCAGACAAAGTGAATGCCGAAATTTTCGAGGGATGCTGTGAGAAAAAAGCCAACTGCTGCAGCTGTTGCGGCTAAAATCTGTGGCCTTGTCGAAGGGCACGGGCTTCGCGCCGCGATTGAAGGCGGCGCGTCGTATCTGGGCTTTGTCTTTGTCCCCTTTTCCAAGCGGTTTATCGATCCGATGGACGTTGCCGGACTTTTGCGCGGCCTGCCCCAACCAACTCTATGCCGCTTTTCCCACGCGGGACCGGAGGTCGCAGAGGAAGGCAAGCTTGTTCTTACCGGCCTCTTTGCCGATCCGACAGACAAGGAAATCGAGCGAGCCCTCTATGCTCTGCGCCCGTGTCTCGGCCTTATTCAGCTTCATGGCCGCGAGACACCGGGTCGCGTGGCGCACATCCGCGAAAAGACCGGCGTGCCGGTTATGAAGGCCATCCCGGTTGCGACAAAGGAAGATTTAGACTGCGTCCCCGCCTATGAGGCTGTAGCCGACATGCTGCTTTTCGATGCAAAAGTTCGTGGGCAGCTTGGCGGCACCGGGCAAAGCTTTGATTGGAGTCTTTTAAAAGGACTAAAGCTCAAGAAACCATGGATGCTGGCGGGCGGGCTTGATGCCGAAAATGTACGCGCTGCGATCAAGGCCAGCGACGCGCGAATTGTCGATGTATCATCGGGCGTTGAAACACGCGCAAAAAAAGACCCGGAAAAAATCCGGATCTTTTTAAACGAGGCACTTCGATGCACGGGCTAATATTTATAATGTTCTTCAGGAACTGGGAAAGCTTTGTTCGCCCTGTTCTGCGGTCGTTTTCCAACGACAGGATGTCCGTTCCGACTTAAAGCTTCGGCATGCAAATCCATCAACGCATTAAGCGTATCGTGGCGCGCC
>CAYZXV010000178.1:0-1464 GCA_964482525.1 uncultured Rhodospirillaceae bacterium
CTGATCACATGGTTGAAAAAGGCGTGGCAAAAGATCGCGCCTTTTACATCCCAACCTTTCCGGATGTCCGCGATGAAGCAGCGGCGGATCGTGCGGCGCTTCATACCCCAATGGGCGCGCCCGTGGTGCTTGCGCTGTCTCGTCTTCATGAGAAAAAGGGGCTTGATACGTTATTAGAGGCGATTTCGACCTTGCCGGGTGTTTATGTCTGGCTTGCGGGCGAGGGGCCTCTGCGCGGAACGCTTGAAAAGCTGACGCGCAAACTTAACCTTGAGGATCGCGTGCGGTTTCTTGGCTGGCGCACGGATCGCGGCGCGCTTCTTCGCGCGGCGGATATCTGCGCCTTGCCTTCTCGCTACGAACCGTTTGGCACCGTGATCCTAGAGGCGTGGGCGGCAGGCACCCCTCTTGTCGCGGCCATGAGCGCGGGTCCCAAAGGTCATGTTACGAATGGGCAGAACGGTCTGTTGGTTCCTATTGATGATTCTATGGCTTTGGCAACCGCGCTTGACCGGGTGACCAAGGATGATTCGTTGCGCCGCACCCTTATTGCGGGTGGGTTTGATACATACAGCCGTCTGTACACCCGTAAGGCTGTGACCGAACGGATGATAACCCTTTATAATCAAATTATTTCTAAGGCTTCCGCGTTATAAGTGGCTTGCCAAACGCAGAGCCGGAAAAAAGCATAACGGCGTGCGAAACTGGCTGACAAGTCATTATGGTTAATGTACAAGGATTCTGCCTTTCTCCGCGCCCGGTCTTTCCCTCCTTGGGGTGCGGTTCTTTCAAAGCAGACCATCATTAGCAGGAACCCGTCCCATGACCGAAGCTTTCCTTGAAAACAAGACGTTCGACGAAGTGAATGTTGGCGATTCGGCCAAAATCACGCGCAAGCTGACCCGACGGGATATCGAGCTGTTCGCCGTCGTCTCTGGCGACATCAATCCGGCCCACTTGGATCAGGATTATGCCGATAAGAGCCGTTTCCATGGCATTATCGCGCACGGCATGCTCTCCGGTGCTATTTTCTCTGCCGTTTTGGGAACCAAGCTGCCGGGGCCCGGCACGATTTATATGGAGCAGGGGATTAAGTTCCTTAAACCCGTGCGACCCGATGATGTGATTGAAGTTACGCTTACGATCACCGCAAAAGACCCTGAAAAGAAGACGCTGACCTTTAACTGTATCGGCGTCAATCAAAAGGGACAGGAAGTGATCATCGGTATTGCCACTGTGTTGGCGCCGACGGAAAAGATCCGTTACACCCTGACCGATATCCCAGAAGTCAATGTTTTACATCATGACCGCATGAGCATGATGATCGAGAAAACAAAAGCGTTCGAGCCCCTTCGTACAGCCGTGGTACATCCCTGTGATGCCAATTCGCTTGGCGGTGCAAAGGAAGCAAAGGATGCCGGGATTATCGAGCCAGTTCTCGTGGGGCCGGAGGCTAAAATTCGT
>CAYZXV010000178.1:1474-3313 GCA_964482525.1 uncultured Rhodospirillaceae bacterium
AGGCATTTCTCTTGATGGTTATGAAATTGTCGACGTGCAGCACAGCCATGCGGCGGCGATCCGGGCCGTAGAACTTGCGCGTGCGGGCAATGTCGGGGCTTTGATGAAGGGAAGCCTTCACACCGACGAACTTATGGGCGCTGTCGTTCATCGTGAGAAAGGGCTGCGCACCGAAAGCCGCATGAGCCATGTGTTTGTCATGGATGTGCCGACGTATAAGTTCCCGCTCATCATCTCTGACGCCGCGCTTAACATCGCCCCGGATCTTGAATCCAAGATGCATATCACGCAAAACGCGATCTATATGGCCCACGCGCTTGGGTTATCCGATCCTAAAGTTGCGATTCTTGCGGCGGCAGAAACCGTTAACCTGAATATGCTTGCGACCCTTGATGCCGCCGCGCTGTGTAAGATGGCGGATCGTAAACAAATTGTGGGCGCGACGTTGGATGGACCGCTTGCTTTTGATAACGCGATCAGCGTTGAGGCGGCCCGGATCAAGGGAATCTCCTCGCCAGTCGCAGGGCAGGCGGATGTTCTGATCGTTCCGAATATCGAAGCGGGGAATATGCTGGCCAAGCAGCTCGCGTATCTTGGCGCGGCAGAAGCGGCGGGACTCATTGTCGGCGCTAAGGTGCCCATCATGCTGACAAGCCGCGCGGATGCCGCCCACGCGCGTTTAGCTTCTGCGGCGCTGGCCGTGCTTATGAACATTGAACAGAAAAGCCGTTTAGGAGAGTAACTGCCATGGATAACAAAGCCGCCGTACTTGTGATGAACGCGGGTTCGTCCAGTTTGAAATTCGCGTTATTTGTTGGGCCTCAGGATGAGTGTCTTGGACGGGGCTCTATCACAGGGATCGGCACCAAGGCTGTGTTTGATGCAAAGGGCCCAGGTTTTGATGGCCGCGCGAACCCCGATGTTTCAAATGAGAATTGTAAATCGCCGTCCGAAGGCGCGCGGCTATTGCTTGATTGGCTTGATACCATTATGCCGGAAATCAACATTATCGGGGTAGGTCATCGGGTTGTGCATGGTGGTGATATGGCCAAGCCGACGGTTGTAAGACCGTATGTCCTTGCCTATCTCAAAACCCTGATCCCGCTTGCGCCGCTTCACCAGCCGTTTAATTTGGATATTATTGAGTTCATCCAGAAAATTCGTCCCAGTGTCCCCCAAATAGCTTGTTTTGACACCTCGTTCCATACGACAGTTCCGTCTATTCATACACGTTTTGCTATCCCGCGCATTTGGCATGATAAGGGCGTGCGGCGTTACGGTTTTCATGGCCTTTCATACGAATATATCGCTGGGCGAGTTAAGGAAGTTGCGCCTAAGGCGTTTACAGGCAAAACACTTGTCGCCCATCTTGGTAACGGCGCAAGCATGTGCGCCATGGATGGCGGAAAAAGTTTCTCGACGACGATGGGCTTTTCCGTTCTTGATGGCCTTATTATGGGTACGCGTCCAGGCATTTTGGATGCAGGCGTTGTGCTTTACTTCCTGCGCGAGGCGAAACTGGATGAACCAGCGATCGAGCGCATGCTCTACCATGACTCTGGCCTGCGCGGCGTGTCGGGGATCAGCAACGATATGAGCGTCCTGCTCAAAAGCGACTCCCCAAACGCGCGTGAAGCTATCGACTTGTTCTGTCTTCGCGCGATCAAGGAAGGCAGTGGCCTTATGGGGCTTCTGGGCGGCATTGACGCCTTTGTCTTTACGGGTGGTATGGGCGAGAATGGGGCGGCGATCCGCGCGCAGATTTTGGAAGGACTTGAATGGTGTGGCATCCGGTTTGACCGCAATCTCAACGCCAACTTGCCAAGAGGCCAAGAGATC
>CAYZXV010000179.1:0-3312 GCA_964482525.1 uncultured Rhodospirillaceae bacterium
GCCCTTGCCACGACGCTGAACCTTGCCGATGAAGATGATGCATAGAGATGTAAGGGTCCAAACTCTACGCCTTACAAAACGTTGCGATCCAGTTGCGCAGCTCCTGCCAGCTTTCTTTGCTGCCTGCCGACATATGGCCGTTGCCATAGTGGCTGGGGGCGACCGGTGAGCCGTCAAAGTGCGCCGTGTACCCACCCGACTCCGTATGGATCAATAGGCCTGCCGACCCATCCCAAGGCGAGCAGAACTCTAGCCACGCATGAAAATGCGGCTGGCTTGTCACGCGCGAGAAGTGGGGCTCGCCAACCACAAGGCTTGCGAAATCGTGGCAGGCGGACAGCATCGTCGCAAAGCGCGGGTGCGGGGCCGCTTGAGCCTCTGGATTTTTTTGAAAAGCCTTGACGATCCGAATGCCGACAAGCCCCGTCATTTCCTCAGGCGGAAGCGGCGGAAGAACAGAAAGTTTTTTGCCTTTGTAATAGGCCCCACTGCCCTTTTCTGCCGTCACAAACTCATCTGAAGTCGGATCGTAAAGCCAGCCTGCAACTGTTTGATCCTGTTTCGTCAAGGAAACAATAACCCCATAATAGGGTTCGCCAGCGATAAAAGGCTTGGTTCCATCCACCGGATCGATGGTCCAGACGGGTTGATCGCTAGAAAAATGCCTCAAAATGCCCGGATTTGACTCGAATTCCTCTTCTCCGACCACCAAAGAGCCTGGTAACAGGGCCAAAAGGCGCTCCTTAAGGGCGATTTCGGCCTCTTGATCGGCGATTGTGACGGGGTTGTCCTCGGATTTGAAGTGAATATCATGCGCTTTGAGCTGTCGAAAGCGAGGAACAATAACGGTTTGAGCTACCTCACGAATCGCCGATTCGACCTCTTGCATGTTAATTTTTAACATGAACAACACCTCCGAACTTACTGATAAAACGACCATAATCTGCTTCATCAAGCGCAACATCAAGGGTGGTTTTCGTGCGCCTGTCTTGCTTGCCTAGCACTTGCCCATGCCCATAAAGCCACGCAAGGGCTGCGCCCTCGCTTAAGGACATTTCAATCCGATAGACGCGACTTTGCGCGGACAGGCGTTCATCAAGCAAGGCCAGAAGATCTTCGATCCCCTCGCCCGTCAAAGCGGAGACGCACACCACACCGCCACGCGCCTGTGGGCTTACGCTATCAAGGTGATCAGGCGCATGCGCATTGTCCCATGATTGTCGAAACGCAAAACGCCGCAGGTGAGCCCGTTCATCGTCATCAAACAAGTCGGCCTTGTTCATCACCTCAATCAGGCGTGCATCGTCCGCCTCTATGCCCAGATCGAATAGAATGGACTCCACGGCGTCTTTTTGCGCACGAGCTTGGGGATGGCGAATATCGCGCACATGAAGGATGACGTCAGCGAGCTGCACCTCCTCCAGCGTCGCACGGAAGGCATCAACCAGATGGGTCGGCAGATCCGAGATAAAGCCGACTGTGTCAGAGAGGATCACCTGTCTGCCACTTGGTAGTTTCAGGCCGCGCATAGCAGTGTCCAGCGTGGCGAACAGCATGTCTTTGGCCATCGCCTGCGCGCCCGTCAGGCGGTTAAACAGGGTCGATTTACCGGCGTTGGTATAGCCAACCAGCGCAATGGTGGGATGCTCGGCTTTTTGCCGCGCCTCGCGCTGAAGCCCGCGAGTCCGGCGCACTTGCTCAAGCTCACGCTTGATTTTTGCAATACGTCCGGCAATCAAACGGCGGTCGATTTCAAGCTGAGACTCACCGGGGCCGCCCAGAAAACCAAAGCCGCCGCGCTGCCGCTCAAGGTGGGTCCACGACCGCACGAGCCTCGATTTTTGATAGGACAGCGCCGCAAGCTCGACCTGAAGATGGCCTTCCTTTGTGCGGGCACGTGCACCGAAAATCTCAAGGATCAACCCGGTACGGTCAATGACCTTGCACCGCCAGTCGCGCTCAAGGTTACGCTGCTGAATGGGGGTCAGGGGATGATCGATGATGGCAAGATCGATGTGCTCGTCCTTGATCAGGTCCGCCATATCCTCCACAAAGCCTTTGCCCAAAAGCGTTGCGGGCGAAGGGTGCGGCAAGGGCACAATATCCGCCGACACCACGTCCAAATCGATGGCGCAGGCAAGCCCCACCGCTTCGTCCAAGGCAGCTTCGGGCGAGAGCAGCGCATCATCTCCCAAGGCGCGAGTCAGCGCGGGCTTGATCACACAAGCCCTCACACGACCCTCTGGGGTCAAGCGGTCTGAGGAAGCATCGTCTTGTGATTCAGTCTTTTTTTTATTCGCCACAATCGTCCGTGCCTTCGATCACGGGCATCGGCACATTCGGCATTACCGTCGATATCGCATGCTTGTAAACCAGCTGCGCGTGCCCATCCCGTCTTAAGAGAACCGAGAAATTATCAAAGCACGATATCATACCCTGAAGCTTGACGCCATTAACCAAAAAAACGGTCGTTGCAATCTTGTTCTTGCATAAGTGTTTCAGAAAAACATCTTGCATCGGCTCACCCATAACACCTGTGTCCTGTTCCTGTTAAACGGTTCAACTCTATATTCTTTTTATTCTTATGTCGGCGTTATAAAAGCGCGAATGCGAGCGTATTGCAATCAGAAAAAGACCGTGCAAGTCCCAGACGCTCTGCCAGTTTCTGGTTGCCGATCACGACGGGAGTACAACCGCTGTTTAGGGCGCAGCTTGTGTCCGCTTCGGAGTCGCCTATAAACCATACATCGGGATCATCCGCCTTCATCCCAATTTGCGACAGAACCCAATCAACCGGAGCCCGGTTTGGCTTGTCTTTTTCGGCATCTCCGGCCCCCGCGACGGCGCGGAAATAACCGCCCCATCCCAGCGCGGCAATCTCGGCACGCAGCAAGTCACCGCGTTTTGTACTGACAATAAGAAGGGGAATATATTTCTTGAACAACCCGTCAAGAAGCCGCGCCGCACCCGGCATCGGTTGTAGAACCTCAGCGTGCACATCTTGATACTTGGCATAAAAGATATCCCGCGCTTTCTCCCAATTCGCGCCAAACCACTCAGGAAACGAATCTTTCATGGACCGCGTGGCCGTATTGCGCGCCTCCTCAATCGTCCAGATCGAAAGGCCAAACGCCGCGCGCGCGGCATTCAGCGCCTGCGTAATCGCAGGCCACGTATCAACGAGCGTATGATCCCAATCAAAAATGATGGCTTTGGGTTGGGGCATGGAACGATAGGCCTTGTTAGGGGTGTGCGGGGAGTGCGCGGTAAATCTAGCGCATGAAGTGGGCGTGTGAAAGGGGGGGGATGGCT
>CAYZXV010000180.1:0-3298 GCA_964482525.1 uncultured Rhodospirillaceae bacterium
CGTGCGGCAGGATGATGAAGCCATCGTACAGCGCACGTTCTTCGCCGCCATCATCATAAACCGCGATGAGTTCGCCCTTCTCCACGCGATCCAGATGCGCCCATGGTTTGACAAAATGACCCGACGCACGCTTTGGCACAATCGTGTTCATGCGAACGATTTGCCTTGGCTCTGTATCTTCCTCAAGCGCACGACGGGCCATACCCAGATGAATAAGCGCGTTATAAATCGCTCGTTCAGCAATCTGCGTCGCGGCGGGATCCTTATGCGGGCCGCATTCGATCACTGCGCCAATTTTGCCCTGACGGTAGGCATAACCCACCGTATCCCCTTCGTTCAGAATAGGTCCCGCCATATTCGCAAAGGCTTGAACCCATCCGGTCATAATGAAACGGGGGCCAAGTGCCTGCACGAACGCTTTTGTCGCGGGCGCATCGTCTTCCTGAAACACAAAGGGTTTGCCCTCTGACGAAAAAGAGTGAAGATCCAGCAAGACATCGCACGCCGCGATAAGCGGGATCAAACGCTGAGCCACGCGTTCCTCGTAACAGGCCGGATTACTATTCGTTACAATCACGCGGTTCAGGTTTTTTTCGGTAAAGCGAACACCTTTCGCATGCGCATGTTTGTTACAGACCGGCACAAAGGTCACAAGACCGTGATGCAGGATCAAATCCTTATCCTCGATCGCGCGGATCACGCGGCGGATCGCAAGCGGCCCGCAAATCTCGTCCCCATGCACGGCGCCTAGCACAAGCAGGTGCGGCCCGGATTGACAAGAATCCCAAGTGATAATTTCTAAGGCTTCATCTTGATTGTTCATGGGACACCTCCTTCACGCGCCAAGCTTTGGACACATGAAAAGCAGGTACCCGTTAGTGTCATTTGTCCGCTTGATGGAGATACCCTGATAGCCTTTGGCAAACAGAGGGAACAAGGATTCGAACTGTGTGACGGGGTCGATATAAACGCCATGCTTATGGTCCCACGGCCCGTTCTTTGCCGCCACGTTCTTGTGTGGAAAGATAAGTTTGCAACCGTCCGAAGGATCTACCGCCGCATGGATGACTGTGAACCCGTAATCCAAAAACCCTTTAAGGCTTTTTGGATTGAATGCCGCTACTTCGGCCATCACATGGGGCCGTTTATACGGCTTACACAGTTCAAGCCGCGCCTTGATCAGGTCATGGTGCAGATGGTTGTTTTGATAGTTTTTATGAACAACGTCATTTTGCAACACGGCTAAGTCGTGACTGGCGCACGGGAGAGCCTTTGGATCAAACAGCATATCCGCAACGGGCCACAATGCATTTGGCAAGGCAAAGGTGGCATAGGCGATGAGTCTGAGCGCGCCAGTTTCTGTTATCGCGCTTATCCCCATCATCTTGCCCAAATAGGTTAGCCTTTGTTTAAAGGCGAGCGCGGTTTTAGGCACGATGGCGTTTTTCTGATCTTCAGGGAGCGTTTCGATAATGTGCGCCTGAAGAACCAGAATCTGAGGAATATGCGTCGTGTCGAGATCGTGTACATCTGTCAAAGATGGAATGGGTGTCTTGGGTGTCATGGGTGTTCTCCTGCATGGATGTGATAAAAGACGACAAAGCAGCAGGACGGCAAAAGGCGCGCACAGGCCAACGGACACGAAGCGGCGAAATGCTTCGGCCCTTTCCTTACGGAAAGATCCTTAGGTCAGACATAAGGGAAAGCATGGGCGCGGCGCATGGCCGCCTGGGGACGTTATCGTCGTCGCAGGAAAGAAACGGAGCAGGCACAGTTCACGGACCGAAGAGCGATGCCCTCGGCCGCAGAAAAGCCCTTGTTTTGCGCTCTTTTAAGCATATGCACGCGGCTCCGTCTGATATGAACTCGAAGACTCAGATTATCATTACTTCAGGTGATCACAAAGAAGAAAGTAATCAAAGGCCTATAAAACGTACCTAAAATGCCACACCAAAGGCATACAACCCCATAAATCTCATTGAGTCCGCCCCCTAACGCCGATATCCTGCGCGCCATGTCCCGAGTCTTTCGTTTCCTCTTCAAGAGCGTCCTTTTTTTGCTTGTCCTGCTGGTGGTTCTGGCAGGCCTTGCGGCATGGCGTTTGTCTTCGGAAACGCTAACCTCGCGCAATTGGACACCGACCATCGAAAGCTTCTTTGAACGGCTTGCACCGGACTCGGATGCGCAGATTGGCCAGTCCTCCGTCAACTGGGATCACCAGACCCTATCCATCGCAATTGTCTGTACCGACATCACGCTGCGCGATGCGCGCGGACAGACGATGATCTCTTTTCCCAAAGCAAGCCTGACACTCGGTCTTTGGAGCTTCCTGCGTGGCCGCGTGGTCCCAGAAAACTTTGCCGCCGACCAAGCGCATTTTCGTCTCGTGCGTAGTCATGAAGGTGTGCTTGCCCTTGGTCAAAGGGAAAGCACGCCGGGTCTAACGCATAAAGCAGAAAAGAATTGGATCGACCTGTTCCTGTTTCTCCAACAAATCGCCGATGAACTTGCTCATGAGGGTCTAAGTCATCAGATCGCGATCAAGAACCTTAGCGTCACACTGCATGACGAAACGGCCGCACACGATTGGCAACTAAGCGTGCCCGAGGTTCGTCTTGACCACAAAGCGCGGCATGCCACTGGTTCGGCTCGCGTGATCCTAACCGAAGGGGGACAACAATCCTCGCTTCAACTGGATTATTCCTATGAACGCGAAAACGCGCTCCATAATGTCAAAGCCAGCTTCCAAGATATTCGGTTGTCTTCGTTTCGGATTTTCGCGCCAGAGCTGCCCTTTTGGACCATGACGGATATTCCTGTCTCTGGTTCGTTCTCTGTGCGCACTGATCGAACCCTTGATATCGCGAGCGCCGCGTTATCATTGAAAGGCGGGAAGGGCGTTATCAATGCGCCGAACCTGTGGGAAAAACCACGTACGCTTGAAAACGCCATTCTCTCTGTTGCTTATGGTCGTGAGAAGGGCCTTTTAGAGGTTACGGAGGCTCATGTTGATTTCGGTGGGCCCTCGCTCGCTGCAACGCTTCGCATCCAGACCCCCACCGAGCGCAACGCGCTATGGCAGAAGAGGAACGGCCAGACGAACGCCTTTACGCTCAATGTGACGCTCAAAAACTTGCCGATGGATGGCTTCGCAAGCGTGTGGCCCAAACCTGTGGTGCCCAACGCGCGCGATTGGATTCAGGCGCACATTGCAAGCGGCGTCTTCGAGGAAGGCCACGCAACCGTTAATGGCCGCTTTAAACTCGACGATATCGAGAATATGACGCTTGAGTCCGGC
>CAYZXV010000181.1:0-3290 GCA_964482525.1 uncultured Rhodospirillaceae bacterium
ATACGGGAACGATTCAAGAAAAAAAAGAAATCCTGTCGTTTCTCGGTTCGAACCATCTCTTGAAAGACAGAAAACTGCGCATTACAAAGAAAAATGAGCTGATTGCAATGGAAGAGCTGGCGAAAGAGGAAAAGGCGATTCGAAGTCGGTTAGAACCTCTCGGTTTTGCCTCTGATAAAACAAAACTCAAGGCAGAATATGCCTTGAGTCCTATGATGCTCGCGTGGCGGGACAGCTTCCGAACCTTTGATTGGGAAAAGGCTTTCCCTGATCCGGCTGTTACTTTGGATCAAATACAGGAATTATTAGCCATTCATTAGGCTTGCTCCGGCTATTGGGAGAAGTTCGAACTACGCTTCAAAATTAAGCGGTCATTTGACTAAAGCTAGGCAACTTCTATTGCCCATCGCAAGATGTGCTATTAGATGATATGAATAATCTCCGTGGGGGGAATCCTGAATTAGTTCACATTTGCTCTACTATTGTAATCAATCCCAACAATCTTGGGTCAAGATAACATTTTGCATCCCTATTTGTTATCATATCAAGAAGCTCTTTTTTTGACAGTTCCAGAACCTCTATATCCTCAGCGTCTTCCAAATCTTGTTCTTTTATTTTTACAACATCACGCGCACAAAAACCATATGCAATACCATTTGTAATGGCAGCACTAATAGGATACGTTGGCAAAACTTCTAACGGCTTGCTAGTTGTATATCCCGTTTCTTCTTCAAGCTCTCTTAGGGCTAATTGTTCGTGAGTATTCTCCTTTTCAATTATACCAGCTGGCGTTTCTATGACATACGCATTTATTGGCAAACGGAATTGTTTTAAAAATATATACTTTCCTTCGGGTGTAATTGGAAGTATATAAACAATATCAAATTTTTCTAACCATTCCCATACACGTGTTCGGCCATTAACAACAAACTCCGTTCCCCATAACGCAGTGAATCTCCCTTTATGAATAATGTTAGATTGTTTTGCTTGTATTTTCATAATAATTAACATTATTAGAACTTACGCGTTTGAGTAAAGATGGCTTATCTTCAAACAAAAACCTAGTAATAACAAATGATTTTAAGCCAAAAATCACAAGAAAGTTACTTGGAAATGACCCAAAACTATCCAAACGCGTAAGTCCTAATTATATAATTTATAAAAAAGTGCCAGTATACATGCTTATACTGGCACAAATTATCGAATTGTCAATGCAATTCAATTTTTTATCGGTAAAGTTTCTTGCTCATGATGAGACCATGTACTTGCGCGTCAACCAAATGATCGAAAGGTTCTCCTTTTTGTATTGCTTTACGCACATCTGTTGAACTGCCACCGAACTCGCCCTGTAGGATGATCCGCTGTTTCGGCAGGAGCCCAGGCACAACAGGATATCCACTTCTCGGGATTACAAGAAAACTAAGGTTCTCCCAAATGAAAGACCCTTCAGTCCATCTCCGTTGAATCGGGTTAAGACCTCTGTCATCCGTGACAAGTAGATCCGATCCGATGGCGTGCCACAGCGTCGTGTCGGTCGCCTGATACAGAGCCTCAAGATGATAGTTCGACGTGAAGATATCGTTCTTAAGATTTCGCAAATCAAGCACAGTACGGAGAATGCCAGCAAAGGCATACTCCGCCATACGCATGCGAAGGTGGTTACCGACATAGCTTTTGTCGCCCCTTCGTCCACAGGGGATGACTATAATCTCGCGAAAGAAAGGGTCTCCGGCCATAACTTGCACAAGTTGCGTGTGATGCATACACGGCGGATTGAAACTTCCACCATAGAGCACGACGTTTCTCACTTCACACCTCCATCTTTCTTCGTGATGAGCATGTCTTGATATATCAGGTGGGTAAGACCCGAGTTATCAAGCGTATGCAACGCATCGGCCAAATCGTTCACTATTGGTTCTCCGTGCAAATTAAAACTAGTGTTCAAAAGTGCAGGGATACCTGTGATGCTAGCAAACGACTCAATGAGGTCGTAATAGTCCGGCGCAGCCTGACGAGTCACTACCTGCGGTCTTACTGTTGAGTCATATCCGTGTATTCCGCCGGCTATGTCATTTCTGAGCATCGCCTTCGTCATAAACGCGACGGTCATGAATGGAGCCGACGTACCATCCGACATCAAGATGTAATCTGGCACACCGCTGTCCAGGATAGATAATGCGAAAGGCATCCAAAAATCTCGGTTCTTGATTGCCTTATTGATCACTTTCACCGAAGACAGATGACGAGGGTGTGCGAGGATGCTCCGATGTCCAAGCGCACGAGGCCCAAACTCTGCCGCCCCGAATACACGAGCGATAATGACGCCCTTGCTCAACAGCGTGGCCACCTCTTTGTTCGTGATCCGATGCTTTACGTTGTACTTAGCGAGCAATGACGCTTCGTCGAAGTGTTCCTGAGCCACGTCGAAGCCCAAGAATGCGTTTTCCAATAAGTCACCTCCGGCATTCAGATAGTAACAGCCGCCGAGAGATAGCGATTCATCACCGGGCCCCGGGCTAACGAACAGATCAGTGACACAAGGCAGCTCATGAATTGCCTTGTTCGCCTTCACGTTAAGTGCAATGCCACCACCAATTACCAGACGTGATACGCCGGTTGCGGCGCAAAGCATCGTGATAAATGTCGTCAGTATCTCTTCCGTGAACAGTTGAACAGCGCCAGAAATATTATCGAAACGCTGATACTTGACCATTTCCGAGAGATGATCGAAAAGATTGGCTGGCTTGTTTCTATACACGATTTTGAGGCCATCGACCTTCAAAATTTCGTGGAATTGCGCCAGCAAATCCTCTACCTGCGAGTCCTTTGCATAAGCCGCGAGACCCATCACCTTGTACTCGTCCTGGTCGGGACGCATACCAAGCAACAGCGTCACGAGTTTATATATCTCGCAAAGAACATTTTCCCTCGAATCAGAGATGAGTGTCGGGACATCACCCACGACTTTCCAAACCGTCATGTTGCGCCCATCGCCGCCGCCGTCCATCGTCACAACAAGACAATCTTGCTGACGGAACGGACTGGAGTAATAAGCGTAATAAGCATGACATGTGTGGTGATCCAGAAACTCGATCTTGTTTGGATCGATCCGCAAATGCTCGGAGAGTGTACGTACTTGCTCACACTGGAATAGTTGCCTATCCAGATCGACATCCTTCAGAACTTCATCTGTGAGCCAGCCAAAGTCGAAGTAACTATCCCGAGTATTAAACTTCTGGTTGTCGCGCAACCAGCGGTAATACTCAAGACGTGCATCAGACATCTCGCCA
>CAYZXV010000182.1:0-3284 GCA_964482525.1 uncultured Rhodospirillaceae bacterium
AATCCCGGTTTGCTCACAATCCGGATGACATCGCGGAATTGGAAAACAATCGCTTGCTCGGTTTGCCTTACGACATAATAAGAGTTCAAGATGCCAAGCAGCCCGAAAAACGCAAGGCCGATGAAAACAATGGTACGTGTGTTCATTGCGAGGCTCCTTCCCCGGCGGCGGGTTTCCGGCGCATAAGCTCGTTATAGGGGTACATGGGAATGGTGCTTGATGATCCATCGGTGATGACTTTTTGCGCGCCGGAAAGGATGGCTTCCATCGTTTCCAGATACAGGCGGCGCGAAGTCACGTCTTTGGAATTCTTATAAACTTCAAACACTTCCTTAAATCGATCGGCATCACCTTTGGCAATGGCGATTTTCTGATCGCGGTAACCTTTCGCTTCCTGAAGCAGTTTGGCAGCTTGCCCCCTCGCGTCGGGAATAACCTTGTTCACATGGGCAGCGGCTTGGTTTTGGAACCGCTCCATATCAAGTCGGGCATTCACGACATCTTGGAATGACGATTTCACCTCGTCGGGCACCGCGACGGTTTGCAGATTGATTTGGGTAACCGAAATGCCTGCCTTGTACTCATCCATCAATTCTTGCAGGCGTTTACGGGCATCTTCGGCGATCTGGCCGCGCCCTTCAGTCAGCGCGAACTGCAGTTTGTTTTGGCCGATGACTTCGCGCATGACGCTTTCCGCCGCCATCTTGATGGTGACGTTCGGATTTCTGATTTCAAAGAGATAGTCATTGACTTCATTAATGCGCCAAAAGACAGCAAATTGGACGTTGATGAGGTTTTCATCCTGCGTCAGCATCATGCTTTCTTCGGGCACAGCGATAGAGCTTTGGTTGTTACGTGCGCTGCTGCGGAAGCCGATTTGCGTTTCATTTTGAGAGGTTACGACAGGTAAGAGAACTTCCTCAAACGGCGCGGGCAGTCGATAGCGCAAGCCGGGTTGCTCGGTCCTGTGATAGGCACCAAAACGCATGACAACGCCTTGTTGATCCGCACCGACCATATAAATGCCGCTCAAAAGCCACAGACCGACAACAATTGCAACAATCATAACAATGGCTTGAAGGTGGCCTTGGGGTCTTAGAGGTCCAAACGAGCTTTTAAGTTTTTTCAGGATTTCATCCAAATCTGGTGGCACAGGCGGTTGCGACGGACGGCGACCATTTCCACTTCCTTTTTGGCTTCCCCAATTGGGCCGAACCACAGGGTCCGGGTCTTTTTTGCCTTGATCCGAGCCGTTTTCCGGGCCCCAAGGGCCGCTATCGTCGTTCCAGTTCATGTGATGATCCTGATGGCGTTAATCGTGAGGGGAGTCTAGTGGCTATAGCCGATCCAGACAAGCGATTCTGAACCGGTAAAACCCTTAAAACAGGGGCGAATAAGGCTCAAAAATGAGCCGTTTTGGGGTGTTTCTTGGCCTGTTTTGGGACGGAATTTGCCAAAGATGCCCTCAAATGGTATCGAATTCGTATCGAAAAACCGCATAAACAGGCCCAATATGACCCAAATTCCGCAAAATTCACCCACCTATATGGCCGCAAAATCAGTCACCACAGGTGCCGCGCCATCGCAATTTTATACACGATTCCGAGCAGGCGCATCACGGAGTGAGCGTGATTTTGTCGATCAGGCAACGGCAGTTTTTTTTGAAGAAAAGGGGTTCAAGATTCAATCAGTTTCCACACTCTTCCCCGCAGGTAATTGTAAGCCGCGCAAAGTGACAAAAGGGACAAGGATCGAAAATGTTTTTCTTGTAAGTTTCACGCAGGATTGTGGCGCATCGCGATTTCCAAACGGTTTGATTGTTCAGTCTCGCGCGTTGGCATCTGAGCAATCAGTCCGTTTAGGTGCAAAGACATTTGCCGAGCTTCAGAAACTTACGGACCTAGACTTTGTTCAGCCTGTGCAAAAGGTAAATGATAAGCGTCAATATGTCGCAAAGATTGAGTTTAATGGCGCAATAAACTTTGTATATGCCCATCCCTATATCGAGGGGCGTCCGCCCTATCTGAATGATGTTGATATGGGACGTGTGGGGAAGGCCGTTGCCGCGTTGGAAATTGGCATAAGCCAATTTCCAGAGAGCCTGAAAAAAGAAGTGTGTGCCGCGTCTAAGCCGCATAACCAAAGTCTTTGTCGCGCGGCGTGGTATCTTTTAGAAAACCAAGAATGGTTGCGTGCAACGCTTGTGGCGCAGGAGTCTGGCGATAAAGAGACAACAAAAAAAATCGTGCGCATTTGTGATGACTATATTCAGTGGCAAGAGAACCAGAAGCCCAGCGCGCTTCATCATATAAACCTGATCCCCAATCATGTTCTCATGCAATCATCGGGCAAGATCGCAATTCTAGATTGTACGCGCCTTCGCGATGGCTTTTTGCCACCCCATATGGACCTTGGGCAAATCGCCGCCCGGATGTTGACGTGTCCAACGTCTATTGAGGGGAAGGGACTCGCACCGGAAAAACAACGCGGTGCTTTAGAGTGTCTTCTGGCTGGATATAATAATGCCCAACTCGCACACGGGCGCGATCCATCAAGTCTGCTGACCTATGCTGATCTCAAGGATGCTATGGTCCGTTCACTCGTGCTGACAAAATTGTTGCCACAGGTGACGTTGGTCGAGAGAGAGCCGGAACGCGCTGCGAAAATGACCGCGTACTACGGCAATTTCGTCACACAGGTGATGAGACTCTAACGCAATTGGGTGCAAAAAGTTCCCCAGATTTACGACGCCTCTTTCTTGAGCCCCGCATCTTCGATGGCGGTGTCTAGCGCCATGACATGCTCGTTGATCTTGCCCATGGCCGTGATCAATTCGTTGAGGATGTCGGCTTTGCGTTCGTCCGCTTCGCCTTCAGCATGAAGCGACTTCATTTCCTCGGTCGCTTCACGGATCTTCTTGTCCATGACGACAAGGCGCGTTTCGAGTTGATCTTTTTGCTGGACCACAATCTGGGCGAGTTGGTCATGCATGGCCTCGATTTGTACAACTGACTCGTTCCATTGGTTTTGCAGGGTTGAAAGCATCTCACGCGCTTGTTTGACGATCAGGCTCTTTGTTTCTTCCATATCGACCGTGACGGGCGCGCCGCCAGTGGCGACCGATGCTCCGGAGGCAAGCGCGGGCACAATCTGCCCCAGCTGTCCCGCGACAGAGCCCAGCGTGCTGGTCAGTTGCCCCAGCATACCAAGGCGTTGCATCACCGCCTCGACCTGTTCGGCAATCGCGCCAAGCTTGGCAAAGTTTTGCGCGGCCCAATGCTCGG
>CAYZXV010000183.1:0-3221 GCA_964482525.1 uncultured Rhodospirillaceae bacterium
TTTTGCGTTAGAGTCGTCTGGGCTGCGATACCCAAGCGCGACCATGACCGTACTGGTCAAGCCTTTTTCATGCAGGCCGAGCTCCTGATCCAAGACAGCTTGATCAAACCCTTCGATGGGGCATGCGTCAACACCTAGCGTCGCCACACCAAGGAGCAACGTTCCAAGAGCAATATAAACTTGTTTTTCCATCCAATGCTGCGCATCCCGAAGATCATACCGGTGACGATTGGCAAAAAAGGACCTGATCTTATGGCTCATCTCGCGAATATCGGACGAGGCATAGCGTTTATCAGCTTCTTCCTGTGCCGTCACAGAACGAAGATAGTCATCATCAATCGTGGCGCGTGTACAAAATACCACAACATGTGATGCCCTTAGAATTTTTGGTTCATTCGCGCCATAAGCCCCGGTCGTCGCCTTGGCGATCCGAGCCTTACCTTCCGGCGTTCCTGCAATAATGAAATGCCAAGGCTGCGCATTGGTCGAGGATGGGCTGTATTGAAGCAAAGCTTCAATTTGCGTCATCAGGGCGGGCTCTATCACCCGTGAGCCGTCAAAGGTCTTGGTACAATAACGCTTTTTTACTGTCTCGGCGATGGTCATATTGTGGGCTCCTTTCACGCGCTAATACGGGCTGTGTGCCCTAGTGATTCTATCCGGCTTTTTATATCATGATATAAAAGAGGCCAGAATGGGGCGCCATGTATATCTACTTGACGTGAAAGAAGTTTTTCTATTGATTCAAGCGCCAACATACACGGTCGGATTATGCTTTATCGTCGGTTAGGAAATACAGGCCTGAGCGTTTCAGAACTGGGCCTCGGATGCGCAAGCTTCTGGGGGAAGAAGATCTTTGCCGAATCCGAAGCCATCCGCCTTGTCCATGAGGCCGCTGCCCATGGCGTTACCTTCTTCGACACAGGCTCCAGTTACTCTGGTGGCAATGCGGAACCACGCCTTGGCCGCGCGATTGCATCCCTGCCCAACAAACACGACCTTGTTATCGCGACAAAAGCGGGTTCGCGTGTTGGCTTGTTTGGTCGCCTTTACAAAGATTTTTACCCCGCGCATGTCCGGCAAAGCGTTGAAGATAGTCTTAAACGGCTTGGCCTCGACGCTATCCCTGTTCTTCAACTGCACGGCCCCTCGCTGCCCCATTTAACCGACGAACTTTTATCGCTCCTCATTCGCCTTAAAGAAGAGGGGAAGGTCAGACATCTAAGCGTCAATACGTTTGATGATACAGTAATCCGCCACTGTGTGACTCTTCCGCTTTTCGAAGTTATGATGATTGATTACAACATGTTGCGTCCGGAGCGTAAGACTCTGATTGCGGAGCTTGCGAGAAACGGCTTCGGCATTCTGGCTGGAATGGCGCTGGGAAGCGGCGTTTTTGTAAAAAAACCGACCAAGACGTTAGGCTTGCGTGACCTTTGGTACGCCGCGCGGACAATAAAAAATCATCGCCATGATTTATGCCGGAGCCGCCATTTTTCTTTTCTAAACGAAGATGACGCAGAATCCATGAGCGCGGGACAAATCGCGCTCGCCTATGTTCTTCAAAATCCGAATGTAAGCTGCGCAGTGTTTGGCACAACACGGTTGAGTAATCTCCTCGACAATCTTGGCGCTTCAGGCCTTGGCCTCTCAGATGACCTCAACCAAAAAATTGCCAAAGCAGCAGAACGCGTGGCTTAAAATTAGCGACAGAGGCAGCGGATCATGCTTGTAAAAACCAATGCAATGAGACTTTTGGACAAGCACAAGATTTCTTATCGCAGCCATTGTTATGCTGACACCGACGCCATAAGCGGCGTTGAAGTCGCAAGGGTTTTAGGCCAAGACCCTGCGCACGTATTTAAAACACTCGTTACCGTGAGCAAATCCAGGGTCCATTACGTTTTTCTCGTTCCGGTAGCCGAGGAGCTAGACCTCAAAAAAGCAGCACAGAGCGTCGACGAAAAAGCAGTCGAAATGCTCAAAAGCAAAGAGCTTCTTCCCACGACCGGATACATTCATGGCGGCTGTTCGCCCCTTGGCATGAAAAAAACATTTCAAACTGTCATTCACGATACGGCTCAGAATTTTGAAACCATCATTTTTAGCGCAGGCAAAATTGGTTATCAGATTGAAACTTCTCCTCTTGGGCTGTCAAAAATCATTCCTGTTACTTTTGCACCGCTTATATAGTCACGATAAACCGTCGACTTGTTAACCATATCGATGCATCGCAAGATTTGACAGGTCAAACCACAGATTGCTACGATTTGCCTGTTTCAAACAGGCAGGTTTTTCAATGACTTTTCCAAACATGCACCTTGTTAAACAGCGTTTTCCAGACCGACAGCTTCCTGATATCACGGGTTCTGTTCGCGCGACAATGCACGCTTTTTTTGCCAAAGACTCCATTAGCCCCGGCGCAAAGGTTGCCATTGCGGTCGGTAGTCGTGGCATCAACAACAACGCTGAAATCGTAAGTGCGGTCGTAAGCGGCTTTAAAGATTTTGGCTGTCACCCATTTATCTTTCCTTCCATGGGGAGTCATGGCAACGCAACAGCCGATGGACAGCGCGTTGAACTCGAAACACGAGGCATCACGGAAACGAGCGTTGGTTGCCCAATCATCAGCTCAATGAAGCTTGTCCCCATGGGCGAAACGCCCGAGGGTATTCCAACCTATATGGATCGCAACGCGCACAACTGTGGGCATGTTTTCGTGATTAATCGGGTGAAATGGCATACCGATTTTGAAGGCCCCATTGAAAGCGGCCTGATGAAAATGATTGCAATCGGCCTTGGAAAAGATAAGGGCGCAAAAATATGCCATAGGCGCGCCTATGAACATGATGGCCTGGGCTCTGTGATCCGTAGTGTTGCCCGCCATTTACTTCAATCAAAGAAGATTATCGGCGGCCTCGCCATTCTTGAAGACGCGCACAACAACACGGCTCAGGTCACCGCTCTAACGGCAAACGAGTTAGAGCGCGAAGAAATAAAGCTCCTCGCACGCGTCAAGGAATGGAAGGGCAATATTCCTGTTCCTCTCGACCTTTTGATTGTCGATGAAATCGGCAAAAACATTAGCGGCCCAGGGATGGATACAAAAGTGATCAACCGCAACACCCATACCGGCGATTATAACCGATGGGACAATGTGCCATGGATTGGCCGCATCTATGCCCGTTCTCTCCATCCGAATAGTAAGGGCAACGGCATGG
>CAYZXV010000184.1:0-3176 GCA_964482525.1 uncultured Rhodospirillaceae bacterium
TGGCGTTTGGCTTACCGTCTATGACGATATGGTGGGCCGCATCTTCATACGGCCAGGACCATGACCCCACCCCGCCCTTTTCGTAAGAGAGTCTTTCGCATTCCAACGGCAGATAGTCTTGCGCAGGCCGCCCTTTCTTACCTGAGCCGCTATGCGGCGTCAGAAGCCAGCCTGCGCCGTGTGCTTGAAAACAGGCTGCGTCGCGCCGCGATGCAGAACGAAGCCTTTGCTGCAGACCGCGCAGCGCAAACCGCCCTTAAGACTGTTATCGAAACGCTTATTGCCAAACACACGGCTACAGGCGTCCTTAACGACGAGGCGTTCGCGGCCATGAAAGTTCGGTCCCTGCGCCGCGCGGGCGGTAGCGCACGCATAATTGCCCAGAAACTTGAACAAAAGGGGCTGGCCAGACCCCTTATTCACACCGTCTTGCATGACGAAGACGAAGGACTACCCGAAGAACAAGAAGAACGCGCGGCCCTTGCTTTTGCAAAACGGCGGCGACTCGGGCCCTTTCGTTCACCCTCTTGCGAACACTCTCCCGACGAAGCGCGAGTTCTGGCCCAAAAAGACATCAAAACCCTTTTGCGCGCAGGCTTTTCCTTTGATATGGTCAAGCGCGTACTTCAATCCACCCCGGAATAAGGACCCCGCCCCTTGCCCCAGCCGTTTATCGACCAACGCTTTGCCAATGCGGCTCAACGGCTACGTCAAGGCGATGTTCGACTCCTCTCGCTTGATGTTTTTGATACGCTTATCATCCGGCGCGTCCCGGCACCGTCAGATGTGTTTTTGCGCATGGGTACGATCTTGCGCGAACGTGGGTTTTTGCTCAACGGTCAAACGCCGGAAAGTTTTGCCGCCATTCGGTACCAAAACGAATACGCCGCCCGAAATCTTCGACAAAAAACGCTTTACGACCGGGAAGTCACACTGGCCGATATCTATCGCCTGTTTCCACCCCACATCACCCCTCTGTCCAAAGCCGCGCTGGCTGCGCTTGAAACAGAAACCGAGCGCGAACTTACCTTTATCAATCCCGATGGGGTTGCCCTGATGCACGCGGCGCAGGCTTTGAATATTCCCATCGCGCTTGTCAGCAATATGTATATTGGCGAAGCCGAGTTGCGGCCCTGGGTGCAAGGCCTTGCACCGACCAGGCCTGAGGTCTCGGCATGGTTTGTGTCATCGGACCACCGCATGGGCAAACGCACAGGTCTTTTGCGCAAGATGGCCGCGCATTTTGGTCTGGCGCCCGCACAGATCCTTCATGTCGGCGACAATCCGGTGAGTGATCGTCTGGCGGCAGAGGAAGCAAGCCTCCATTTCGCCTCCACAGAAAATGCCTCAGACATGGAAGAACGCCTTTCCGATGAGCATCCTCGCCAATGGCGCGACCGCGCCGCCTGTTTCGGAACAGCGTTTGGCGATGGGGGCATGACCTGGCTGCGCCGCCGCGCGTCGTTTGAAGCGAGTGGAAACGACCCGCATGCCCTTTATGGAAAGCGGATGATGGGCCCTCTTTTGACGGGTTTCGCTTTTTGGGCCGCCGCAAGGGCGCAGCAGGAAAAAGCGGGTACGCTCTTTGGCCTTTTACGCGAGGGGGCGCTGTTAGGCGAACTCGCGGCCTTAGCGCCGCTCTCTCCGCCCGCCGTCCCCATCCAAACGCTTGCGGCCTCCCGCATGAGTGTTGCGCTAGCGAGTTTTTCGCCGGAGCATCCCGACTATCTTGAAGATTTTCTAACGCGGCGCGGGTTTTGGACGCTGGACATGCTGATGAAGCAACTTGGCTTTGACACCACGCAAGCGGCGCAAATCGGTGATCCAAAGGCCACGCTTGAGACAATCACCCCACTTGAACTTACCCAAAAACTGCTTCGCTCCTCCCTCTCTGAGGCTCTGTTTGCGCAAAGCAAGGCACGACGCAAGCGGCTTATCACTTATCTGAAGAGAATCGGCGCGCTCGCCAAACCACGCCTTTATCTTCTTGATCTTGGTTATGCGGCAACGATTCAGAGAGGGCTTCAGCGCGTTTTTACGATCGAGAACGTGCCCATCACAACGCATGGCTTTTACATGGCTGCCGCGCATGTCTCGCGTCTCACACAGGAGTCAGGCGGGATTGTTGAAGGCTTTCTGGCCCAGAACGGGAATCCCAACGATTTTGCCTGCGCCTTTTGCCGCGCGCCAGAAATTGTCGAATTGGCCTGCATGCCGCCCTATGGGTCCGTCATCGACTATGACCAAGCCGGAGACCCCCTATTCACGCCAGACACCGCGCCAGAGCAACAACAGCGCGAGGTTGCCGCCATGCAGCGCGGCATTCACGCCTTCGCACACGATTTTGCGGCCTTGGTGATTCAAACAAACCTTCGTCCCGATTTCACAAGCGATTCTTGGCGCGCCCAAATGCGCGACATTGCCTTGCGTATCGTTGGGAAACCTACGGCGGAAGAAGCCGCCCTGATGGGGCATTGGCTCGCGGATAGCGATATGGGCCTTGCCTCACCTCGCCCGATTGTCTCGGCGGGTCCGCATCAAGAACAGCTCTCAACCCTCGATGCGCCTGCGCTTGCAACTCTGCCGCGCCGGGATGTGCCATGGCTGTATGGCGTAGCCGCGACGCAAAGCCCCGCGCTTGCCCGCCAAGTCCTCCAGATTATCATGCGCCGCGAAAAGCCGGACGTGTTTGGCAAGGTATAAGCAATGTCAGGTAATTAATTACCCACATTTCCGCGACAAACAGCTTGCTGTTTGCTGGGCATAAACCTTCTGAACCCTTGGGTCCTCGCGATACGCGCCATCACAAAGATCGTAGAGGGCGCGGGCGATTGTTTCCTGCGTCACCCATGCGCCACGCTTACCCGGAGGCAACGCGACAGGAACAGCAAGGCTCTCATGTCCCAGAAACGTATTAAACTTTTCAAACAGCCAGAGCATCGTGCCTTGGATCTTAATATCCTGCGCGGACTGTCCGCGTGTCAGGGCGATCCCCGCCACGCGAAACGGCGAAGCGTTCGGCGCATAGATCGCGGAGTCGATCCGCGTCTCAATCTGCCTTAGATTGCTCATCACATGATCGAATGGGACCCACGCGACATGGTGACGATGGACATTCGCAGAATAAAGGCCAAGCTCGTTTAACCCCTCAGGAAACAAACCGCCTTCCTCCTGTG
>CAYZXV010000185.1:0-3176 GCA_964482525.1 uncultured Rhodospirillaceae bacterium
CTCTGCAAAAACGTTTGCCGGAAAATCATCAACCTTGGCCCATTCTTGTGGGGTGCAGTGCTGCGCGGGCGTTTTAAGGATGCCGCTAAGGCACTTCTCTACAGGATTGTTTATAGGTACCCGTTCTGATTGCTTAGTCTGAATCGCCGATGTTTGATTTCTAGCGTTTGAAAAAAATATGACCTCTTGTAGGTAAGCAGAATGACTGTCACCAATAATCTCCTGCGTTGGCTTGAGTTGATCCTTTGTGAGCGATACGGGGTCAGGCTTTCGCTTCAGGTTCATCAGGACAGGTGGGTGATGACAGTGCCTAATCACGTCGGCTGCATAGAGGTGATGCGCACACTTACGAGCTTTGGCGCAGTTGCACGGGATATCCCGTGTGCTCACTGGAATGTCAGCGGTTCTGGTTTCCAGGCACCCATCGCCGACACACTACCTGCGCCGGGTGCAGTAAGACTCCCTGAGCCACTCGTGAGCGAAATTGATACTGGTTTTCGGATCGGCTATGACTTTTTAGCCTTTGCTGCGTGGATGATGAATCGGCGGGAAGAGATCGGTGCCGAGGAACTTGACGAGCACGGACGCTTTCCGGCCGTGGCGTCGCATGCTTATCGCCACGGGTACCTGCAACGACCTGTAGTGGATGAGTGGTTACATATCCTTTGCCAAGTCATGAAACGCTTGTGGCCAAGTCTCGAACTGAAGAGGTCTGAATTCATTGTCAGTGTCTCGCATGACGTAGATCAGCCGAGCCCGATCGGATTCTCCAGTTATCCGCGCGTGCTCAGGAGCATGTTGGGGCAGTTAGTCAAGAAAAAAAGTTTGGTCGGCGCAATGCGACTGCCAATCATCAAGCTGAATACAGGAAGGCAATTGTATGAAGGCGATCCTTACAATAATTTTGATTGGATCATGGATGTTTCCGAACGGCAGGGTTTGCGGAGTGCGTTCTACTTCATTTGCGGGCGCACGAACGTGGCTAGGGATGCGCTCTATGACGTTGAACATCCCGCGATAAGAGCCCTGATCCGGCGTATTCATGCACGAGGTCACGAAGTTGGCTTGCATCCGAGCTACGAGACTTATTTGACCCCCGGGGCGATTGCGCACGAATTTAAGACGCTGCAGAAGGTTTGCGACGAGGAAGGCGTCAGGCAGGTCGAGTGGGGCGGACGAATGCACTATTTGCGCTGGAGTCATCCGACGACGCTAAGGGAGTGGAACCAAGCTGGGCTCACCTACGATTCGACGCTAGGTTATGCGGACCGCCCGGGATTTCGTTGTGGGACCTGTTATGACTATCCTGCGTTCGATTCGGAGAATGATGAAATGCTGGCGCTGCGTATTAGGCCCTTAGTGGTTATGGAGTGCACGATAACTGCGCTCAGATACATGGGGCTGGGTGAGGCGGAAAATGCGTTGGGTAAGTTCATGGAGCTGAAAAATGCGTGCAGAGCAGTTTCAGGCAGTTTTGGGCTCCTGTGGCATAATTCGGAACTGATTACGGAAAGGCAGAAACGCTTGTATCTCGATGTATTGAATGGATGATGCCTCTTCGAATTTTTTGTATTAGGATTGGTGAGTAAATATGATGGGGTTGCCTATTTCGGCAGTGCAGGGAAGGCTGGCCCTGGTGGTCCCTGTCTTTCTTTGTATCCAAAAGGTGGAGCGGCTTTATTTCTTCAATCAAATTGTCTCTCCAGTATTTCTCGCGGTCGTTCCAGTTCTTTTTCTTTTGCTTTGGCTTTCCGGATTTGTTCGCGAACGTGGTGCAGAAAGGCCTAGCGCCTTGGTTGTTCTATTTCTTTGCTTGTGCGGCTTAGTAATTGGTTGTCTTGTTGCGCAAAAAATTTGGATCTTTGATAGGTATGATCTTTCGAGTCGGTCCGCTCTCGGATTTGCGACGTTGACTGGTACTTACGCGGTAACCTGGGGTTTGATTGGGCTTTCGGTTTCTCGGGTCATCTTGAAGAAGAGTGACCTGGCGGCAGTGGTTTTTATGGCCGGGGTTGGAGTTCTTGTGATTCCAAATATGACTTACGGCTATGTGAATCTGATTGCGCTAAGGGAGGAAACGGGGATCGAGAGCCTTAGTCATTTGTGGATCTCTGAGAACATTGTTTTTCTTTTTTGTTTGAGCTACGGCTTTGCACGAAGCTATTTGGTCAAGATGGTTCTCTTGGTCTTGGTTGCTATTTTTTTGGTTGCAATGCTCGGGCGTTCATCTTTGTTTTTTACTCTTGCGTCAGTTAGTGTTTTCGAGTTGCTTTTTGGGGGCTTCAAAGGGCTGGCGAGGAAATTGGCAATTGGTGGTGGGTTAGCCTTGCTAGGACTAGGGGTCGTTCTTGGCATTCAGTGGTTTTACAGCGAGCCGATTCTCGATAAGTTGCTTTTTAAGGGCGGCTTAGGTGAAGATGCCAGCTTTGAAGCTAGGTCGCAGCTGTTTTCGGAGGGGTTGTTTTATTTGAAGGAGCAGCTGTGGATTGGCGATCCCACGATTTTGGCGACTGAAATGGGCTCGGTTGGGGCGTATATTCACAATTTGTTGAGCGTTTGGCAGGTTTTTGGTTTTTTTGTCTTCTTGGCTCTTGTTGTTGCGATTTTCATTGCGTTGTTTCGAATGTTTAAGATCTTGCGTTCTGTAAGCAATAATCCACTTTTCGATTCCGCAGCGCTTCTGCTCATATACTCTGTGTTGAGTGTGCTCACTACAAAGAATGGTGGATTTTGGTGCCTATGGTTTGCTGTTGGGTTGTGGTTTGGTGCCAAAGGCGGGCAGGTGGCTGGGTTCCCTGCAGTCGGTGAGGATGGTGGGGTCAGAGGTTTTCTGCGGAGACAATGATTTTGATCGGTATTGGAAACAGCGTCTTGCATCTTTATAGGGGGGATGCTTCATCGAGTGCGAGAATTCAGATGGAGATGCTCTGGCTCGGTGGTGGCATCATGCCAGACCAGGGACTGTTCGCAGGCGCCGACACCGGCTTTGGCCTTCAGGGGCTGACGGGTGGCGTCGCCGGGGCCGACATGATCTGGCCAGGCTTCCAGCAACACGCCTTCGCGCCCGTTGTGACCAACTACACCCTCGGCGATAGCATGGGGCATGCGGTGCTGCCGGGCTATGCAACCGGCATGAAGAGCGCGGCCGTCGATGGAATATCGGTGGCAGGTGCGAT
>CAYZXV010000186.1:0-3172 GCA_964482525.1 uncultured Rhodospirillaceae bacterium
CATGGTCTTCAAGAATGCGAGCATGAGCAAGTGCGCTTTCAACCATGGCTTCGGGACATGGTTCGCCATACTTTTCAAGCAAGTGACTCTCAAGAGATCCAGCATTAACGCCAACGCGAATTGAACAATTATGATCCTTTGCCGCTCGAACAATTTCAGCCACACGATCCATGGAGCCAATATTACCCGGATTAATGCGCAGGCACGCCGCCCCAGCCTCTGCCGCCTCTATCCCTCGCTTATAATGAAAATGAATATCCGCAACAATCGGCACGGACACACCTTTAACAATTGACTTTAACGCTGCTGTCGACTCTTCATCCGGACAAGATACGCGAGCAATATCGACCCCCACAGCCTCCATGCGTTTGATTTGAGCTATTGTCGCCGCGGCATCCGCCGTGATTGTATTTGTCATGGACTGAACAGATACTGGCGCTCCCCCGCCTACTGGAACAGAACCAACCATAATTTGCCGCGACTTTCTTCTAGACACGACTTTCCATGGACGGTGGGCATTTAGATCATAAACATTTTGCTCTGTTTCCATGATTATTCCTCGTTCTTTGGTGCCACATTATCTGATGCAGCCGTGAGGCGACTTTTGAGTTTTTCTGGATCCAAAGATATGGCACGGACCACACGACGAGACGATGATTTTTCTGCTAGTCGCGCGCCATCAACAACAAAGACGATCCCCGAAGCATTCCCCGTTGTTAGCCGCAAGCCTTTGCCGTCCGGAACACTATAGGTTTCACCGGGCTTTAAATTTCGATCAAAGACTGTTAGCCCCTTTTCATCTGTAATCAAAATCCAACTCTCTTCCGTTGCACGAACCAGGACTCGCGATCGGACAGAAGAAGCGCCATAGATCGTTTTTTCTGTCTTGCTCTCTACAGAGGGGGCTTCTGTTTCTTGTTTCAGCAAAGCTTTCTCGGCAAGTTTTTCTTCTATCTTTGACGGAAGAACCTCTTCGGATATCGTTTTTGCTTCCGTCTTGGCCGCTGGCTTTACAGAAGATGGTCCTTGCTCATCCCCCGCCTCACTCACTGGCGCCTTCTTTTCCTGACTATCGGGTGGCATCACAACAACATCATTTCCTGTTGCGGTTAATGCGATGCCTTCGCTTGTCGAAGATGATATCAGCGATTCTGACGCTCCTATCGGCTCTACAGTTTCATTTGCCAGGACGGGTCCAGACTGAACCAGAGGCAAAGGAACGGCTTGCTGAAGAACTTTATCCTCCGGCGTTGAGAGCCCATACCAAAGACCATATAAAATCACACACGCGGCAGCAGCCCCAGCAAGCAGCGCCATTGTCGGCGCCCGCCCTTCCGATACAGGTTGAGGCATAGATAATTGTGGTTTTCGGCGGCGCCCAGCCATTTCCCTACGATACTGATCGATTGCCCCGCGACCATCCAGCCCAAGGTACAAAGCATAAGTTCTCAAGAACCCGATAACATAGGCATCAGCAGGCAGTTCGTCATACTGACTTTCTTCAAGCGCAATCAAATATCCAGGTTTGATGCGTAAATAGTCAGAGACGGACTCAATGTCCTCGTGACGATGCTCCCGGACACGTCGCAAGATGTCACCTATACGTTCATTTTCTCGTGTTGGCCGAGGGGGGGGGGTAAAGGAGGGCTCTGCCGCCCCATAACCTGCTTGTGCAGACTCAATTTGAGACTCTTGGTATTCTGTCGGATGCGATGAAGAACGGCGTTTAACCATAAGCAACTAATCCATGCTGTTGAGCCTAAAAGCGGGATGTAAGTATAGGCCCGTTTATACCTTCTATAAACCCGCTTTTTTGCCATGAGTCCTTGCCGCCAAAAGGCCAAAAACAGCAAACCCAAACCACACCAAAACTCGTGCCGTAACCCCTTCGGGCAAAACAACAAAAAAAGCGGACACCGGCACCAACGCAGCAGCAGCAACACGCATACAGGCCGACAAAGGTGGTCTACCCCCAAACAATGGGCTTATCAACCCCAGAAAGAGTCCACCAATCAGCCCTGCTATCGCATAATTGAACACCGAAGCGAAGGCAAACCCCACGATAAGGACAAGGGGAAATATAACCCCTATCATTTTGGAAAGGGCGAGCCATTTCTCACGATCAACAACGACATCTTGAAAACCAGACGCGGCTTGTTTTTCCAAATTAGGCCCACCAGCATAGTAAAAAATGTGATCTCTACCGATCCAAACGGCAATCCTCTCTTTCACCATTTTTTGAAGAAGAACGCCCTCTTCATTAACTGGCGTGTCTAAATCAAATACAATGCTAAAAGGGCCAATCCGACTGTTCTCCATAACGGTAAAAACCTGGGGGGTCCCCCCCTCTACCGTCATCTGTCCACTTCTGACCGTCAACGTTGGAGCTTGTTCAAAAAAACTTTTCTGGTCGTTTTGGAATTGCTGCAGATCGCTCCAATTCGCGACCCCCGCATGCAACCAAGATATTAGAGCGGCACAAAGAACAAAAGAGAACCCTAAACCTTTTTCACTCCGAACCAACTCTTTATAAAAAGAGGCAGAATAAAATGATAAAAAAACTAGATTGAAAAACTTATACATAGATTTACCCCGGATATTCCATGATCTTACCCGAAAACACGGTTGTTGCAGGCCCCATCAATACAAGACTCCCATCATGGGTTCGCCATTTGATGCGTAAATCACC
Source organism: uncultured Rhodospirillaceae bacterium (assembly GCA_964482525.1). Classification (GTDB taxonomy): domain Bacteria; phylum Pseudomonadota; class Alphaproteobacteria; order UBA9219; family UBA9219; genus UBA8914. Next base: position 2,690 of record CAYZXV010000186.1, read on the forward strand.
GCCATCCATATGCACGAGGACCTCTCTCTCTGCCAGTTCACGCCGCACGGCTGCCACCAATGTTGCTAATGCTGCGGAACCACAGGCCTGTGTTATACCAGTTCCACGTTCCCAAACCCTCATACGAATGTGTTTTCGGTCAATAATATGAGCAAACTCTATGTTACAACGTTCAGGGAATAGGGCGTGGTTTTCCAAAATGGGCCCTACCGTTGCAAGATCTACCTCATCGGCATTATCTACAAAAAACACGGCATGAGGATTCCCAACATTTACACAGCACGCATCGGGCAAATCGGGAATCCCTGTCGCAACCAAAAGGGTATCACATGGAGAGGCCAACGGGATATCCTCCCATCTCAACCGTGGCGGCCCGAAGACGACAGAATATAATCCCAACTCTGGCTGGGCAACGGCAAGGAGGCCTCCTTGCGTTTCAATAATCGCTTCGTTACAACCCATTTCTTCAAAAAAAAGTTTAGC
>CAYZXV010000187.1:0-3165 GCA_964482525.1 uncultured Rhodospirillaceae bacterium
TGAAATGACGGCGGTTGATCATTTGTCATTTTCTATCGAGGCGGGGCAAAAGGTCGCCTTTATTGGCCCCAACGGCGCAGGGAAATCCACGACGCTTAAGATGCTGTGCGGTCTTCTTCTCCCGACCGATGGCACGGCGCGGGTCTGCGGACTAACCCCGTGGGAGGAAACACGGGCTCTCTCGCGTCAAATTGGGCTGGTCTTTGGACAGCGCACGCATCTGTGGCCCAATCTTCCCGTGCGGGACAGCTTTGAGCTTCTCGCGCGGATTTACGACCTTGAACCCGGCGCGTTTACAGCCCAGCGGGACAAGCTGGTCTCCCTCTTCGGTCTTGGCGAGTTGCTCAGCCAACAGGCCAGAACTCTGTCTCTGGGTCAGCGGATGCGGTGCGATATTGCCGCCGCCCTTTTGCATCAACCTACCGTGCTGTTTTTGGACGAGCCCACCATCGGCCTTGACGTCACGGCGAAGGCTCTCTTGCGAGATCACCTCAACAAACTGGCACAAGAGTTTGAAACAACAATTCTTTTAACAAGCCATGACACGGACGATATCGAAAAGATATGTCATCGCGTGATCCTGATCGATCACGGGATGAAACTGCTTGATACCACGTTGCCGGAGCTTCAGAGGGATTTTACGAAAACAAAGATTCTACGCCTTGCGACCGAGGAGCTGACTCCAACTTTCACCCACCCCTACGTTTTCACGGAAGGGCAAGGGGACCATACGTTGGTCCTCAAGGTCGATGTGACGCGGGTCAGTATCGAGTCCATCGTGGCGCAGTGTCTTTCGCAATTCAAATTGCATGATATCGGGATTGAAGGCCTGCCGCTCGAGGATATCATTAAGACGCTTTATGCGCGAAAAGCTGGAGGGTAGCGAACCATATGAGCACCCCCGCCACCCACACCATGCGCGTTCTATCTTTGGGCATACGCCTTGGCTTCCGGCAAGTATTTGCGAATGCGGCGACCTTGCTGGCCGGGTTTATGATTTATGCGATCATCATCATTCTTTATGCTGGCGTGCTGCGGCAGATTCCGGATGCCGACCTCGCCGGGTTTTCTTTTACAAAAGAGCAGATGATTTGGTACCTCGCAACCACCGAGATCATCCTGTTTTGTGCGGCAACGTCCGCTTTCAAAGATGTGCAAAACGCTATTGTGTCGGAGGAACTCCACCTCTCCCTTTTGCGACCCTTTCCAACGACTCTTGCCCATGCCGCAATATGGTTTGGAGAGAACCTCGCGCGCATGACGGTGTATTTACCGCTCTATTATATTCTAACTTTATGGCTTACAGACGGCCAAACCCTTTTACCGTCGCAAATGATCGGTGTCATCCTGAGTGCGCCTTTGGGCTTACTCATTATGGTCTGCGGCTCCTATATCATAGGCGCGTCGTGCCTATGGTTCGTGCAGTCGGAACCCGCCTTTTGGGTCTGGAATAAAGCCATCTTTCTCTTTGGCGCGATGTTATGGCCGATGGCGTTCTATCCATCATGGCTTCAGACCTTTATGTGGCTCACACCCTTTCCCGGAACTTTAGCTTTTGGTGGCAATTGGACCATTGGCAGTTCGGTGGGCGTGCTCGCGCTCGGCGCGCTGCATCAAATTGTCTGGGCCATCGCCTTCGTTTTTATTCTGAACTGGTTTAACGGCGTTATTCTGCGCCGCGTCCAGCGGAAAGGGGGTTGAGGCGATGAACCCTTGTTATACCCACTACCGAACGGCCTTTTGTTTCCCATCCCCGCCCCTAACCCCTCCCCAAGGGGAGGGGGACCGTTCCGCTCTTGCGGCACTGATCAGATTGTCTTGGTATCAAATTATGGAATTCTCTTCCCGCAAGCCCGCTTTATCCCCCTCCCCTTGGGGAGGGGTTAGGGGCGGGGTTAGTCGAGCAATCCTTAAGATCAAGATCACCACGAACTTCCTTCCGACGATCCAACAAAATGGGGGGTGGAGGCGATGAGACTTAGCGACGCCTTCTGCCTTTACGCTCTACTTGGCGCGAATATTCGAAGCTGGGCGCCGGAAAAAATGCGCCTTTTCATCATGTCTTTTTTCATGATGATTCAAAACACAATGTTCTTTGTGTTGTGGATCTTGTTTTTCCGCTCCATCAGCCATATCAACGGATGGAACCTTGTCGATGTCACGCGGATGTTTGGCCTTGTTGCCTCGGCAATTGGGCTCAGTCTGTTTTTCTTTAACGGCATTCGCTCCCTGCCCTATAAAATCCGAGATGGGTCGCTCGATGCCTTGCTGACAAAACCGAAGCATCCTTTACCCCTCTTGCTTTTTAGCAGCTCAAGCCCCGCTTCGCTTGGCGATGCGCTCTATGGGCCTGTAATGTGGTCCTTTTTGGGCGAAGTCACACCAGCCATGATCCCGCTTCTCCTTGCGCTCCTGGTGCTTTCCATGGTTCTCTTCACCGCTTCGATGATTATGGTGTTCTCGCTTGCCTTCTGGCTTAAGGGCAACCCGCGTCTGTCCGACCAAAGTTTCGAAATGTTGATTATCTTTTCAACAGGCGTCTTACACGGGCAGCCGTTTGGCCTGAAAATCATCGCTTTCACGCTCGTTCCCGCCGGGTTTATCAGTTATGTCCCAACCTTGCTTATAAGCGATTTTACATGGGGGCTGTTTCTTGGTCTTGCGGCGGCGGCGACCGCCTATGCAGGGATCGCGGTATGGGTCTTTAACAAAGGACTGGCGCGGTATAAGCGGGCCTAATCAATCTCTTGGTCTTCGTCTTTGTCCTGTGGCGGTGGAGAGATCAGAACCTTATCCACCCGGCGACCATCCATATCGACGACTTCGAACCGCGCGCCGCCATGCTCAACATCATCGCCCGCCGTTGGGATGCGGCCCAAGCGATCAATCATAAACCCAGCAATGGTATGAAATTCGCCTCCATCGCGGAGGTTTTTGACACCTATCAGCATTTCAACTTCTTCGATCGGCGTGCGCCCGTCAATCAACCAACTGCCATCTGCGCGGCGGAAAGGCTTGTCTTCTTCATCCTCTTGCCCCGCTTCGGGCAGAGCGCCCGTAATCGCCTCAAGAATGTCGGTCACAGTGACCATACCTTCGACACTGCCATATTCGTCGATGACTATGGCGAGGTGTTGGCCAGAGCTTTTGACCATTTCAAGCAAA
>CAYZXV010000188.1:0-3162 GCA_964482525.1 uncultured Rhodospirillaceae bacterium
AATTTCATTTCCTTCTTCCTTCAAACAAAAAGGCCGACGCATACGCAATCGGCCTTTTGAGTATTCACGAACTGGTTTAAAACGCCTCCGTTGATAGGAAGCGCAAAAACCTTACGCCGTGACGACAGAAACGTACTTCCGCTTTTTGATCTCGCGGAAGGCGACCTTGCCATCAACCTTGGCGTACAGCGTGTGATCCGTGCCCATGCCGACATTCTCGCCCGCGTGGAACTTTGTCCCGCGCTGACGCACGATGATCGCGCCACCCTTGGCAGCCTGACCACCTGCAACTTTCACGCCGAGACGGCGTCCAGCGGAGTCGCGACCGTTGCGCGAGGAGCCGCCTGCTTTCTTATGTGCCATGAAACTTCTCCTTCAATTCCTGATTTACTTCGCCTTGATCGCGGCAATCTTCAAAACCGTAAAGCTTTGACGATGGTTGTTGCGGCGACGATAGTTCTGGCGGCGCTTCTTCTTGAAAATGATGAGCTTGCGCGTGCGCTCTTGCGACACAACTTCGGCCGACACAACGGCTCCGGCGACAAGCGGCGACCCAACGGTCACCTTCGCGCCATCACAAATCATCAAAACATCTTTCAAGTCGACGGTCTTGCCGGCTTCGACGTCCAGCTTCTCGACTTGGATTACATCACCTTGGGCAACTTTGTATTGTTTGCCGCCGGTCTTTACGACTGCGAACATCTTATACCAGCCATTCTTACGCTAAAAGTTAACAAAACCAACGGCCCTGCCTCGGGGGGCAGGCCGTGGAAGCGCGTTTTTGCCGGATTCTCCCCCGAATGTCAATGCATCATTTGGTTTCAGGAAAGGTTGCCTTTTGACACCTTTTAGTGTATAATGGAACCTTCCAAAATGAGGAGATAACCTATGGCCACCACAATCAAACTTTCAGATGAGCTCGTCCGGGAAGCCCGCCGTTATAGCGAGGTTTACAGCCGTTCTCTGCCCAAGCAGATCGAATACTGGTCGCGCCTTGGGAAAATTGCCGAGGAAAATCCGGACATGTCCTTTTCGTTTATCAAAGATATCTTAATTGCGCAGCAAGAAGCCCGCGAAGGAGACGTCACGCCCTATCATTTCAAATAGGTCGCCACCGATGATTAAAGTTCTTCAAACCGCAACGTTTCGAAAATCAGTCAAAAAACTCCACCCCAACCAGAAGAAAGATTTGGATCAGGCCGTCAGCGCCCTCTTAAACAATCCTACGATGGGTGAGCGAAAAACAGGCGATTTAGAAGGCGTTCAAGTTATTAAGTTCAAAATGGCCAAGCAATTGACCCTTTTGGCTTACACCTATGAGAACGAAGTTCTTATCCTTACCCTCCTTGCCCTTGGCCCCCATGAGAATTTCTATCGCGATTTAAAACGGTCCACCGCATAACCTGCGAAAAACGATCCCATTTTTATTGACCCCTTCCCCCTCGCGGCGGTAGGGTCGAGGCGGCTGTTTTTGTTAACCCCCACCATAGAGCCTGCGCCGTGACGGAAACGCTGACCCAAAAAACGCTCACCCGCCTTAAGGCCTTGGCCAAGGGTAACGATATGGACCCAGAGAGCATCCAAATCGTTGAATCTCAAGAGTCCGTCTATACCGTGCGCGGGACCATCACCTTGACCCCAAAGGTAACCGTAAAAGTCAAAGATAGCCTAGGCCGCCTGAAAGCCAAGAGCGGGAGACTCCTTCCCTCCTTTGCGGCGCTTCAACAGGAAATTGATCGCCTTCAACAAGAGCAACAATCCGCCGATGGTTGGGTCGATATGGCGATTGCCGAGCTTAAAAAAACGCCTGGCCATGGTTGGGGTTTTCATCAGGGACATGTGTCGTGGTCAGACCGCGAAACCATCCTGACCGCCACAGAGAACTGCCCCGCCTGTCGCGGCGCGGCCCAGCACCCATGCACCGCTTGTCAGGGGATTGGAACACAGATTTGTTCCTACTGCGAGGGCCGAGGACAGGAATATTGCCCCTATTGCGGTGGGCGGGGCACCGACACGAACAACCCACAGGCCCCCTGCCCCCATTGTCACGGCACAAGTTACATGATGTGTCGATATTGCCACGGCAACAGACGGTCGAACTGTGATTCCTGCCACGGCAAGGGCCAGATCCCGTGCGCAGATTGCAAAGGCACAGGCACGATTTCACGCGAAGCGCGCGTAAGCAGCGGCGCGGATTTATCATTTGGCTTTGAGTCAAGCTCTACGCTTCCTAGCGGCCTTTTGCGCGCGATGCAACGCATAGGCGAAGATCGCCTCCACGAAGGACATGGAGATATCACACTCATCCCACCTGAGGAGAAGGAGGAAGACGCAAAGAAACGCAACGCACCTCAAATCCGCCTTGAAGCGAAGGTTCCCTTTGCGGATATTAAAATGAAATTCGGAACAAAGGGCGCGCTTGTGTCCTGTTTCGGTAAAAAGGCTCGTCTGTCTGGTGTGCCGCCGTTTCTTGATCACGCGCTGTCTCCTGCACGTGGCATTTTGACCAAGGCCGCAGCGGGGGCTCTCCCTCTTGATCAGGCGCTGAAACCTCGCGCGATGCAAGATGCACTCAAACTTGTGCTGACTGGACAATCACACCCAAACAAGTTGCGTCAGAAATATCCCGTGGGATTAAGCGAGCAGGTAGCCAAAGAAATCATGAAGAACATGGCGGCGGCCATCAAGCATGAGACGAGCAAATCGCGCTCAGTTAGCGCGGCTGTCTGCGTTATCATAAGTCTCGCGGCGCTTGCTGGATGGCTTTTCACGCCCCTATATGCCCAAACGCAAGCCTTGCTGGGCCCGCAAGGCACGCTTGGGCTTGATATCATCGCGCCCTTGTTCACGCTTGGCGCGACATGGGCCGTTTTGCGCGGCGCGGCCCATAGTAGCCTCAAACGCCGCTTCCCCAGCGCACAAGTCGCTAAATCTGCAGAGATCGGCAAGCGCGGCTATGCAGCGCTTGCCATCATCGGAATCGGCTATGCCACGATGCGCGGCGCAATCATGATGGGATGGGTTTGATTTTACCAGTTGCTGAATGATACAAGCGAAGTGAAGCGGAATCAAAACAGAGCCTACTGTCCATGTTGAGGGCTTTATACACCCCGCCCCTAACCCCTCCCCAAGGGGAGGGGGATACCTACGCTCTTGTGGATA
>CAYZXV010000189.1:0-3155 GCA_964482525.1 uncultured Rhodospirillaceae bacterium
TCCAGCCCGCCTCAAAGTTTGAGGCACTGGACGCTAGGGGTGAAAACTCTTATGCTGCGAATCTCTTTCGTATTTTGATCTCATGGAGTTGTTATGGCTCGCTTTTCGATCTTACCACTATCTGCCCTTGTCGCGATCGGATTCGTGGCGGTTGGCGCATCGGCGCATGCGGAAATTAAATCCTATAGAACGGATGAAAAGCCTGCGCCTGTGAGTACATCGGTTGTTCAGCGTGCCTATGACGCGACCATGCGCGGCGCGACAACGATGGCCGGAGCACCTAACGCCATTGATCGGGGCAATGACGATGCCGAGCGCCTTAGGGTCGCGCCGAACGCGATTGATCGCGCGGCTAAAGGTGTATTGAACGCTACGGCTGACGTAGGGGGGGCGAATAAAGCTTTTGCTACGGAAACTGAGAAATATCCTCGGCATGTGATGGAGTCTAATTATTTCCGGAATAGACCCCTCAAACTTGGCAAACAGGGAAAGACGTTGCCACTCGCGCCTGTGCCTGGCGGAACGGTGTCATCGACAATGCCAATTAGCGGTCAACCACCGGTCATATATGATGCATCTGCGCCTGCTGCCCCGGCACCCTATGCCTCGTCGATGAGCGCAGCGGTATCGCCGCCAACACCTGGTCCTGCGGTTTCCGTAATGGCTCAACCCGCAACTGCGGCGCAATCTTCGCCGATCCTTCCGGTTTCTGGTGACACGTTTGTTTATCGTAAAATTGACCAGAGCAAGACACTGACCACCCCTCACTTGAATGGGTATGGCACGATGCAGGGCGTCCCGGCTTCTTCGCCGTTTGATCCACCTGTCGATGTGATCATGGACCCAACGCAGACGAGAAATAAACCCCCGTTTACCTCTTTCAAACCCACTGAATCCACCGATGCTGGTGAGTATCGTTTTGCACAGAATAAAGACGGGAAAACCGTTTTGAAGCGCGTGGAGAAAAAGTAGAACAATAATGGAGGGTGCATGGTAAAAGATATCAAGACCTATACGACGGTGGCCAAGGCGTTTCATTGGGTCATAGCTCTTGCCGTTTTTGCCATGTTTATATCCGTTATGATGATGGATGCCGACCTATCGCCAGAGGGACGAAAGGCGCTTTATACTTTTCACAAATCGCTTGGTTTCTTAATTTTGATAGCGACTGTATTTCGTTTGGCCTGGCGACATCGTCATCCTGCCCCGCCGCTCCCGGTTGAACTAATGCCTTCATGGCAAATTATTGCCGCAAACTTTGCGCATGCATCACTTTATGTATTGGCGTTTCTCGTTCCACTTGTCGGCTGGGCGATGGTATCAGCAGGACCTTATGGACTCAAACTGTTTGGCGTAATCACTATACCTAATCTGCCCCTACCCATGACGGGGGAAGGTGTTGTGGACCAGACAGTAGTAGAGCTTCTAAGCAAGGCTCATGAGGTTCTTGGCATTCTTTTGGCCGTGACGATTGTATTCCACATCAGTGGAGCGATCCTGCATCATTTTGTGTACAGGGATGACGTGCTGTTGCGTATGACACCGGATAGCATGCGAGGGTTTCTCCTGCGCCTTCGCAGATAGTCAGAATAAATAGATCTGATTGCAAAACTCGCATGTGACGACAATTTTTCCATTTTCGTCGGCAAGACTCCCGCGTTCGCTTTCTGGAAGATTACGCAGAACCCCTTCAATTTTTTCTCTTGAGCAACGGCAAGCATGCCGCAACGCTTGCGAGGGATGGATGCGTGTGCCTTCTTGGTGGAATAAACGGTAGAGCAGCTCTTCCGGTGATAAGTCTGGGTTCGTGAGTTCATCGGGCGTGCAGGTCTGCATCAAGATCATGACCCGGCGCCAATCATCCTCAACCGAGCTGTCTTCTGGGGAGATCGCCTCGATCCCGCCTTCACGGGGCATGCGCTGGACCATCAGACTTCCAGCGTGCCAGTGTCCCAGATCGTTTTGTCGTGCGGCAACAAGAAGCCCAGTTGGAACTTGCTCGGATTGTTTAAAATAGGTTTGAAGCGCCTCGGCCAAGGTCTCGCCTTCCAACTTGACGATGCCCTGATAACGCGTTTCGCTCGCTTTTTGATCGACGGTGAGGACAAGATGCCCCTTCCCCATAAGGTCGGTGCCGCTCATCCCAGCTTTAACTTTTGAGGCGTCAAAGCTGGCACAGCCACGTAGAGCGCCGTCTGAGGTCACGTCAACGACGAGCTGCCTCAATGGTCCGTCCGTTTTGGTTTGGATGGTGAGGATGCCGTCAAACTTGAGCGCGAAGGCGAAGGTTGCCGCGATTGCACTGGCTTCGGCTAAGAGCGTTGCGACCGGCAGAGGATAATCGTGGTTTGCCAGCATCGCATCAAGTGTGCTGCCAAGGCGCACAAGGCGCCCACGAATGGCGCTCTGCTCCAAGAGAAAAGGGAGCATGCGATCCATTGTCGTTGTGGTCATGTCAGGATTAGTTGTGTTCATGCCTTATCAATAAAATCAATACATTAGTTTTTCAAGCCTTCTTCTTTTGGGCTTAAATCTTTTTGAACAAAAGAAGAACATCTTGTTGACGCGGCGAATCGGGTCCGCTAACGTCAAGGGGCCTGGAGTAGAGAGATAGGTTGCTGACCTCGGCCTATCAAACAGGAAAAGTCCGGGGGTCAATGGGAGCGGCCTCGCACTCCGCGCTCCGACCCCCGGCGTCTTTTCCGCATCGGTCCCGTGTAGATGAATCCTGCGATCAACGCGCAGATGATGATCGAATAAAGCGGAAACGCCATTTCGGCAAAGCTGTAATCCTTGAGAACCAAAAAAGATGTCGCATAGGCAGGAACAGGCAAGGCATAGGAAATGCCGGTTTCGGTCTCCGGGTGCTTCCATGATTTGATGACCGTGGGAATGGCCGCCAAGCCGTCCCCCAAAATAGCAAAACCAATCGCGACATTCGGGTTCTTGGTGAGGGCCCATGCGATGAGCGCGAGCACAGCCGAAGCCCCGCAAGCCCAATCAAACAACGTCAACTTCCATTTTGCTTGTGGCAGGAAAAAGGAAAGTGAGAAGGATGCAAGTGGCCCGAAAAAGGCGGCCAGAACGGGGACAACCGCCCATGTTGCACCACCAGCAATAGAGGCGGCGACGGCTATCCCACCCTCAAGAGCCCA
>CAYZXV010000190.1:0-3029 GCA_964482525.1 uncultured Rhodospirillaceae bacterium
GCGCGGTGCGTTTCTTTATGCTCACGCGCGCGCCAGAGTCCGAGCTTGAGTTCGACTTTGCGAAAGTGGTGGAACAGACCCGCGACAATCCCGTGTTCTATGTTCAATACGCGCATGCGCGCTGCTGTTCGGTCATGCGCAATGTGGTTGAAATGATCCCCGGCATCGACACCTCGGCGCAGGCGCTTGCGGCCATGGATCTCTCTGTTCTCGACAATCCCGAAGAGCTTGCGCTGATTCGCGCTTTGGCCAACTGGCCGCGCGCGGTTGAAGCCGCCGCCGTGGCGCAGGAGCCTCACCGCATCGCCTTTTTCCTCATGGATATGGCGGGGCAATTCCACAGTTTTTGGAACAAAGGCAATGACAACGCGGCCTTGCGCTTTATCATTGCGGACAAGCCCGATGTGACGAAAACCAAACTTGCCCTTGTCAAAGCGGTGCAAACCGTTTTAGCTAGTGGCCTCGCCGTCATGGGTTGTTCGGCCTTGGAGGAAATGCGTCATGATCAATCAGTTGCCCCCTGAACTTTTTGCACAGCGTCCGGTGCGCTCCAGCTATGCGGCCAGCGATGGCGGATTCAGGATTGCGCCGAAACGCCTTGCCCTTCTCATTGGGCTTGGGGCTGCGTTGGTGCTTGGTGGGTTGCTCGCGAATTATATGATTAGCGATAATCTTGGGGTCGAAGCGGACGGCCAGCTTCCGCAGATCACGGCCGACGGCCCGGTAAAGGAACGCCCGGCCCAGCCCGGCGGCATTGATATTCCGCACCAAGATATGGCTGTGTTTCAACAGCTTGATGGGCAGGCACCGCCAGCTTCCGGTGGGGAAGGTGGGGCTGAACAGCTGCTCCCGCCGCCTGAGGAACCGCAGATTCCGACCACGGAGACACCGCGCAGCGACTCCTTGGAAAGCCCTGTCACTTCACTGCCGCCAGATGAAGAATCCTCGCTGCCTCCGGCGGTGACCGAGGCGATTTCTGAACCGGCGATACCCGCCGAATCGGTCCAACCAGCACCAAAAGAGGCCCCAAAAGAAGTCAAAATCGAGACAAAATCGCCTGTTTTGCCCCCAAAAACAGCTGAAAAAGAGGTCAAAACACCCCCGAAAGAGGCCCAAAAACCCGCAAAAGAGGTCAAGAAACAGGCCGAATCGGCAATCAAAAAGCCCGAAACTGCCCCTCGCTTGCCGCAGGAATTGTTCACCACTGGCGAGGTTCCTACCGCTAAAGCAGCGGCCTCTGCACCAACGGGGCGCATGATGCGCACGCAACTTGGTTCGCATAAGGATGAAGCCACTGCGCAAAAAGAAGCCGCGCGACTTCAAGCGAAATATGCGAGCGTTTTGGGTGGCGCGAAGCTCAGTGTTGTGCGCGCCGATTTGGGGGCGAAGGGAATCTATTATCGCGTGATGAGTTCGCCGATGGACGAGTCGACGGCGAAAGAGGCCTGTGCAACGCTGGCGGCGCAAAAAGTGAATTGCATGGCCGTCCGGTAAGGGGAGGTCATGGCCAGTCAAGAAGCCAACACGCTGATCGCCAATATCAATGCTCTGCCGGATTATCGGATCTTTGGGCGCGTGGCGGCGGTACAGGGCTTGCTTATCGAAGTGGCCGGGGTAGAACGCCACCTGACGCTTGGCGGTCGGTGCGAGGTCATCGCGCGTGGTGGCCGTCCCGTGCTCTGCGAGGTCGTCGGGTTCCGTGATGACCGCGCGCTTCTGCTCCCGTTTCAGGCGCTGGACGGCATAGGCCTTGGGTGCAAGGCTGAGGTGGCTGAGGCCCAGCCCACTATTTCACCAACCCCCGCATGGCTTGGTCGCGTGATCAACGCGCTGGGCGAGCCTATCGACGGCGGCCCACCGCTTCCCATCGGTGACAAACACCAATTTATTCGCTGTGCCCCGCCGCCCGCGCATAAACGCCAGCGGGTCGGCGGTAAGCTTGATCTAGGCGTGCGCTCGCTTAATGCGTTCCTGACCTGCTGCAAGGGTCAGCGTATGGGCATCTTCGCGGGCTCTGGCGTCGGTAAGTCGATTTTGATGTCGATGATCGCGCGCTATACCTCCGCCGACGTTGCGGTGATCGGCCTGATCGGCGAACGTGGCCGCGAGGTGCAGGAGTTTATCAACGACGACCTTGGCCCCGAGGGTTTGGCGCGCAGCGTCGTTGTTGTCGCGACCTCGGACGAAGCGCCCCTCATGCGGCGTCAGGCCGCGTTTATGACGCTCGCGATGGCCGAGTATTTCCGAGATCAGGGTAAGAATGTTTTATGCCTTATGGATAGCGTGACGCGCTTTGCGATGGCGCAGCGCGAGATCGGCCTTGCGGCGGGTGAGCCCCCGACGACGAAAGGCTATCCGCCTACGACCTTTGCCGAGCTGCCCAAGCTTCTTGAACGGGCAGGGCCCGGCGAGGCGCAGAAGGGGACCATTACAGGGTTATTTACCGTCCTCGTCGATGGCGATGATCATAACGAGCCGATTGCCGATGCCACGCGCGGTATTCTGGATGGTCACATTGTTCTTGATCGCGCGATTGCCGAGCGGGGCCGCTATCCCGCCGTGAATATTCTTCGGAGCATTTCGCGCACCATGCCCGCATGCAACAACGACAAAGAGAACGATATTGTCAATATGGCGCGGCGGTATTTGGCAGCGTATGAAAACATGGCGGAGATGATCCGCCTTGGCGCGTATCGCAAGGGATCGAACCCGGAAGTCGACGAAGCCATGAATTACTATCCCGCGATTGAAGAGTTCCTGCGTCAAGGCAAGAATGAAAGCGACACGTTGGCGGGCGGGTATGCAAAACTCGCGTCGCTGCTGGGGCGACAGGTGTGAATTAAGCCCTTACACCCTTTTTACCCCGCCCCTAACCCCTCCCCAAGGGGAGGGGGATTCGTGCGCTTTCGCGGCATAAGCATTCTTTTGATTTCAACAAAGAAGAAACTTACTTTCCGAAAAAAACGGTGGTGTCCCCCTCCCCAAGGGGAGGGGGATTCGTGCGCTTTCGCGGCATAAGCATTCTTTTG
>CAYZXV010000191.1:0-3147 GCA_964482525.1 uncultured Rhodospirillaceae bacterium
CCAAGCTTTGCCTTGTGCAATTGGCGGGGGAAACGGATGCAGCCGTCGTTGATCCACTGGCAGAAGATATTGATCTTAAACCACTTTTTGACCTTCTTGCGAACCCATCGGTTCTAAAGGTTTTTCATGCCGGGCGGCAGGATATCGAAATTTTCGTGAACCTGACCGGGCAAGTCCCCACCCCCGTCTTTGATACCCAAATCGCCGCCATGGTCTGTGGGTTTGGCGAGTCGGCCAGCTATGAAAAGCTCGCAGCCGCGCTGGCTGATGCCAAATTGGATAAGTCGAGCCGCTTTACCGATTGGGCTCACCGCCCCCTGACCGAGCGGCAACTGGACTATGCGCTGGCCGATGTCACCCATTTGCGGGTCGTTTACGAGAAATTGGCTGCGAAACTAGCCAAAACGGGGCGAACCGGGTGGGTTTCGGAAGAAATGGACGTGCTTACGAGCCTTTCGACCTATCAAATTGACCCTTATGAGGTCTGGAAACGCCTAAAACTGAGGGTCGACAAGCCAAAATGCCGCGCTGTCCTGCGTGAAGTCGCCGCTTGGCGCGAGTTAGAGGCTCAAAACGCCAATATTCCCCGCGCACGCATGATCAAGGATGAATCTTTGCTGGAAATCGCGGCTCATATCCCGGAGACCATTGAGGATTTGGCGCGCATTCGCGGCCTTCCAAACGGATTCGTGAATGGGAAACATGGCGAATCGCTCTTTGCCGCGATTCGCCGGGGCGCCGAAACGGCCCCCAAGGACTGCCCCCCAGCAGAGGCCAAACGCCGCGATTCGAAGAGTTCCGAGGCGTTGTTTGATCTTCTTAAAGTCCTTCTTCACCAAGCAGAGGACGAACACAAAGTCGCCGCGCGGCTTATCGCCTCGACCGAAGACCTTCAGCGACTCGCCAGCGAGGACGCCCCGGACATCAAGCCCCTGACCGGCTGGCGGCTTGAAATGTTCGGCAAAACCGCCCTCGCCCTCAAACGCGGAGAGCTGGCGCTCAGCGTCCGTAAGAATAAAATTGTGACGACAACGCTATAGCATCCCCTTCCCGCGTCCTTGCAACTAACCTAAGGCTTGCGCTTTGGCCGGTTTTGGCCAATATTGGGGCGCAAACCGTTTTAGGGAGTTTCTTCATATGCGTCGTTTTCTTGCCCTCTTTGCCGTTATGACCCTTGCCGCCGCGTGCTCTGGCACCCCGGCCGAGTTCTGGCGCCCGGTGTCCGAGCCTAATTTGCTCCTGACCCTCGACAAGGCCCAAATGAAACTCGATTTCGACCTGAGCCAATGTCATTGCGGTATCTATCCCGCAAATATTGCACAACCTGATTTGATCGCCTTTAATCCGGCCGAACGCCGCCTCATGGAAACCAGCGTGACGCGCACGGCCAAGCCGGGCGAAAGCTGCATGCAGCAACCCAGTCTTGTCGTCGCGGAATGCATGCGCGCCCGTGGTTGGGAAGTCACGCGTTGCTCGGGCCGTATGCCGGTCGCTGGTGGTGGCGCCCTTTGCGCCATGGCCACGGTTGACTAAGCGCCATGATCCCGCGTTATTCACGCGCCGAAATGGCGCGGATATGGGAGCCTGAGAACAGGTTTCGTATCTGGTTTGAAATCGAAGCGCATGCCTGCGACGCGCAGGCTGCGCTGGGCGTCATCCCCGCTTCCGCCGCCAAGAATGTTTGGAAGAAAGGCAAGTGGGATATCGCCCGGATCGACGAGATTGAAAAGGAAACGCGCCACGATGTGCTCGCCTTCCTCACCGATCTTGCCGCCTCCATTGGACCGGATGCGCGCTTTGTGCATCAAGGCATGACCTCCAGCGATATCCTCGACACCACCTTGTCCGTGCAGATGAAGCAAGCCGCCGATCTTTTGATCGAAGGCGTGGACAAGGTTCTCGTCGCGCTCGCTAAGCGCGTTGAAGAGACGCTCGACATCGTCACCATCGGACGCAGTCACGGCATTCATGCCGAGCCCACCAGTTTTGGCATCAAACTCGCCAGCCACTATGCAGCCTTTAAGCGCGCGAAAAAGCGCCTGATCGCCGCGCGCGAGGAAATCGCGACCTGCGCGATTTCCGGCCCAGTCGGCAGCTTTGCAACCATCGACCCCGCTGTTGAGGCCCATGTGGCCAAGCAAATGGGCCTGACCATCGAGCCCATTTCGACGCAAGTCATTCCCCGCGACCGCCACGCCATGTTCTTTGCGACAATGGGCGTTGTGGCCGCGACCATCGAAAACTTTGCGATTGAAATGCGCCACCTGCAGCGCAGCGAAGTGCGCGAAGCCGAAGAACCGTTTGCCAAAGGGCAAAAGGGATCGTCCGCCATGCCGCACAAACGCAACCCCATCCTCGCCGAAAACCTGACGGGCCTTGCACGCATCGTGCGCGCGGCCGTCACGCCCGCGATGGAGAACGTCGCGCTGTGGCATGAACGCGATATCTCGCATTCCTCTGTGGAGCGCGTGTTTGGCCCCGACGCCACCATCGCGCTTGATTTCGCGCTGACGCGTCTTGTCGGCCTGATCGACGGCATGGTGATTTACAAAGAACGCATCGCCGCGAACCTGGAGTCACTTGGCGGCCTGCATTTCTCGCAGCGCGTTTTGCTGGCGCTCACCCAAGCGGGGATGAGCCGCGAGGACGCCTATCGCCTTGTGCAATCGAATGCGATGGAGGTCTGGCACGCGATCCAAGCGGGCAAGACCGCGCATTTCAAAGACAAGATCCTGGCCGACCCAACCATTCGCAAGAAGGTCGCAGAAAAAGACCTTAAGGCTTGTTTCGATCTGCGCTTTTACACCCGTCACGCGCGCAAGGTGTGGAAACGGGTTCAGGCGGGGAAGTAAGCCCTCCTTAAAGCGTCATCCCGGGACACTTTCTTTTCGCCGTAAGGCGAAAGAAAGTTGAACCGGGACCCAGATAAAGTTTTCTCTCTCCAATATCCAAACCATTCTTAATGGGAAAACGAACTGCTCCTAGGCCCCGGATCGGCGCGGCGCAAAAATGCGCCGCTTGTCCGGGGTGACGAATGGGGTGAAAGAGATCTGTAGCCAACGTTAAATGAAATGATTCATAAAAAACGGGATCCCCGCTTTCGCGGGGATGACGATAAAGGAGAGACGGTTCCACAAAAACCGTCAT
>CAYZXV010000192.1:0-3144 GCA_964482525.1 uncultured Rhodospirillaceae bacterium
TCTGGATATTCAATGATATGGTTGGGCATGATATCGGCCGTTGCCTCGAACCAAAAGCGCGCGGCGGCGGTTAGAACCTGCCCCTTAAACGGTACCGCTGCCAAAACTTGATCGAAGGCGCTTTGGCGGTCCGTGGTGATCATAAGCCGCCGCCCACCGGGCAGATCATAATGGTCGCGCACCTTGCCACGCCCAAAATTGGGAAGCTCCTTAAACTCCGCATCAACGAGAACGTCATGTAAATGAGCGCGGATAATCCGGTGGAGCGTTTGAGAGTCTGTCATAAAAATATCAATCCATTTGTTGCGTCCGCCAACGATCGGCGAAACGGTTTGTGATAGGGTAACGCCGATCACAGGCAAGGTGACGGCGCGAGATTTTTGGTCCTGGGGGCGACTGACGGCGCTTGTACTCCGCGCGATCCAGCCATGTATAAACACGTCGAATGATAATGGGATCATGTCCCATCATGGTAATTTCGGCAACGCCAAGATCCTGCTCAATGAGGCAGCGGAGAATATCGTCAAGCGTTTCATAGGGCGGCAGGACATCTTGATCCCGTTGCCCCGGCGCAAGTTCTGCCGAGGGTGCCTTGGTGAACAATCGTTCAATGAACACCTGACCGCCTGCCCCATGGCCATAGAGCGGTTGCTTGCCATTGCGCCAGCGCATCAGTTTATAAACCTGCGATTTGTACACGTCCTTAAGCGGCGCATAGCCGCCACACATATCGCCATACAAGGTCGAATAGCCAACAGCAATTTCGGACTTGTTCCCTGTGGACAAGAGAAGCGCGCCACTTTTGTTCGATATGGCCATTAACGCCAACCCGCGCAGCCGCGCCTGAATATTTTCTTCGGTGACGTCAGGCGCGCAACCAACGAACTGCTCGGCAAGCATCCGATCCATGGCGGTCATGGCCTCATCGATCGGAATAACGTCAAGACGACACCCCAAGATCCGCGCGATCTCCGCAGCATCTTCGCGTGACTCTGCAGATGTATAGGGCGATGGCAACATGACAGCGCGAACATTGGAAGGGCCCAAGGCATCTACCGCCAGTGCTGCGACAAGCGCACTGTCCGCACCGCCAGAAAGGCCAAGCAAAACCTTTTCAAACCCGTTCTTCGTCACATAGTCGCGAATGCCCGTCACCAATGCTTGATAAATCGACGCTTCACCATCGGGCGCATCTTCAACCGTACCTGCGGAGGGGATCAGAACATTGTCGATGAGCGAGAAGGGGACAAAAACTGTATCCTCGGCCCATGCCTTTGCCTGAACACGAACAGTTCCGGTGTGATCCATAACGAAGGACTCACCTTCAAACACCAACTCGTCTTGGCCGCCATATTGGTTGACATACACCAAAGGAACGCCAGCTTCCGATACGCGTTCCCGCGCAAGATCGTGCCGCTTATGCTGCTTGCCTACGTGATAGGGGCTTCCGTTCAAGACGATCAGGATTTCTGCGCCTTTAGCCTTTTGATTGACCGCAACTTCGGACTGCCACATATCCTCGCACAGCATGATGCCAAGCTTGCGATCCCGCCACACAACCGGACCGACAAGAGGCCCTGGCGTGAACCAACGCTGCTCATCAAAGGGTCCGTAATTCGGCAAATTATGTTTAAACACTTGTGCTACTATTTTGCCACCTTCAAGGAGAAGCGCGGCGTTATAGAGCTTGTCGTCCACGGCCCATGGCGTACCAAGGATAATCGCTGGGCCTGCCGCCGTATCACGCGCGATCGCATCAACCGCTTCGCGCAGCAATTTCCAGAGCCGGGGCTTCAAAAGAAAATCTTGGGGCGTATAGCCAGTCAGAAAAAGTTCCGACGTAACGACGAGGTCAGCCTGTTGAAGTTGTGCCTGACGCCATGCCGTCATTAATTTGGCGGCGTTACCCGTGATATCCCCGACGATGGGGTTCATCTGCGCCAACGCAAGTAAAATCTGATCCCCCATCTCTCATGCTCCCCATTTCATGAATGACTTACCAAACACAGCGACGACGCTCCACCCCAAAGGCGCAAGCGTCGCCAACGTCTTCCTTTCTTAAGACCTACCTGACCTCGGGCGAGGTCTGGACGGAAGGACCGAGGGCGCTGAAACTCTTACGCACCTCTTCAATCATTTGCTTGGCCGTTTCGGTAATCAGATACCCAGTGGCCGTAGCATCTTTATGCGCCTCTTGACTGAGGCAATTCATATAGTCCTGCGCCTGCGCGATATAGGCATTACGACGATTCACATCGCCATTGAGATCATTCGCGGCAGCCTCAGAATCACGCTTAAACGCCGCCATGGCTTCTGGCGGTTTGCATTGGGTCGACTCCCACTTGCCCCGCGAGTCGGCATAGGTCACCTGCCCCGCCCAAACGGGCGAAGCCACCGCCATCACTGCAAGAAATAAGACGTATCGGAAAATGGTCATCATGCCCTCCCCTTTAGACAGTCAAACAGCTAGGGGAGGATAGCGCGTTCACCCCGCGCCGCCAACTGCTTATTCTGCTCTTTCGCCCCAAGAAGCAAAAGAGGCCTATGCTGTTTTGTGAGAGAGAAAGGGGCCAAAACATCGATAGGATGTTCTGATCCTAAGGTGAAATGTATACTATAAAAAGCTTACTTTTTGCTGAATTTCCCGGTTGGTTCGACCAAAATATACCTTTTGCTTTCACGCCAGGCAGACGTTACGCTAGTGATAATAGAAAGTATTTATATCGTTTTTGAAGTTTATTAAAGATATTAATAATAATATTTTTAGGAGGCTCAAATGATTACTTTCGAAACAGCCATGGAAAGATATGGCGAATGCGTGGTTCAATCCTTATTGGATGACTGGGAAAAATTTGAATACATCCAACGCGTTGAACCATTGCCCCTTGAAGAACGTTGGAACAAGTTTTTATACACAACGGATAAATACAGCACCATATTGGCCGCTTAGGGCTGAACGACCATTAACTTGTATTATTAGTAATTAATCATTAGGGGGTGCTGTTTTTACATAAGTGATGTTTTGGAGGTTACCATGTTTACCTTCGATTTATTTGCTCAAAACATAACTTACAAGGAACTTTTTGGCGCTGCCGCGACCTTTCTGGCCTTTGCCGCCTATATCCCCTTCCTTGTCCTCCTCAT
>CAYZXV010000193.1:0-3141 GCA_964482525.1 uncultured Rhodospirillaceae bacterium
GTCATGGGGGTTTGGCGATGATAGGCGATAAACCGGGCCAGCTGGTCAGGCGTCAGCCATTGACCAAAACAGCATTCCGGCTCGGCAAAGAGCTGGGCCACCTCTTCCGTCAAATCCGGGCCGCCCCAATCGCGTAGCGGCAGGCCAAGGCCCATCTTTCGCCGCTCTAGCCAGTCGCGGGGGATATAGCGGGCCGCAACCTGCTTAAGCACGCGCTTTGTCTGGGTGAGCGTACACAAGTCGTCCCCGGCCATCCGCATCGCAAAATCCGCCACGCGCCGCCCCAGAAACGGCGCTCGCACTTCAAGGGCATGCTGCATGCTCATGCGGTCGACCTTGGCGAGCACAGCATTGTGCATGTAATGGGCAACATCCGTCTCGCGCAGTTTCTGGATGGTTGGAAGCCCCGGCTTTCTCAAGGGCTGGCGCATCGCTGCGATGGTGCTTTGTGTTTCGGGCGGAATGCCCCCCATGAATTTTTCAACAGCAGATTCAGTAAAGGTAAAAATACGCGGGGAATAATAGGTTTGTGCCAAATCAAAAGCTGCGCCGCTAGCGGCTTCATCCTCTAACGTGCGGGTATAGCGCGCATAACCGCCAAACAGTTCGTCGGCCCCATCGCCCGAAAGCGCGACTGTGACATGCCGCCGCGTTTCGCGTGCCAGCATCCACGTCGGAATGGTGCCCGTATCGCCGTTTGGCTCGTCAAGGATCTGCGCAATATGCCGGCCAGTTTTCAAGGCTTCAAGCGGCAACACTTGTCCCCGGTGCTGGGTGTTCAAATGCGCGGCCATGCGGCAAGCGTAATCATGCTCGTTATCCTCACTACCTTCAAACCCCACGGAAAAAGTCTGAATAGGATCGCCGCGCATATGGCTGGCGAGGGCAACCACGGTTGAAGAATCCACACCACCCGACAAAAACGCGCCAAGCGGCACATCGGCGATCAAACGCGTGCGGATGGTATCCTTTAAGATTTCTTCCAATTCATCCGCCAATTCGTCAAGCGACCTCTCGCCGCGCTGCGCGGCAGAGGGCGTGAACGTGAAATAGCGGCTGAGCTTCTCTGTGCCATCCGCAGCCAACATCAGGATATGGCCGGGCGGTAACTTGTTTGCGCCAAGATAAATCGTCTGGGGCGCAGGCACATATTGCAAGGTTAAGTAGGTCGCTACCCGATCGCGCGAGATGCGATTATCAAACCCCGGCAACAGCGCGAGCGCCGACAATTCGGAAGCAAAGGCAAACCAATCGTCGGTTCGCGCGTAGTATAGCGGTTTCTCGCCAAACGCGTCGCGCGCGAGCACGAGTTTCTTGGATCGCGGATCGAACAAGCCAAAGGCAAACATGCCGTCCAGCTTGTCCACGAAGGAAGCCCCCTCCTCCACAAGGCCCGCAAGAAGAACCTCGGTATCCGACGTGCTCGCAAACCGGCATCCCTTGGCTTCCAACGCGGGTTGGAGCGTTTGATAATTATAAATCTCGCCATTGAACGTGATCGCCGCGCCCGTGGGGGCATGGAGCATCGGCTGGTGACCAAGAGGCGAAAGATCGATGATGCTCAAACGGCGCTGGGACAAGGCGCAATAGCCATCCGGCGAAACCCACACCCCCGCATCATCGGGGCCACGATGACGAAAGCTGTCCGCCATACGCGTGGCAAGCGCAGCCATCTCGTCCCGGCTCATCTTGCCCGATAAATTGATCAGTCCTGCAATTCCGCACATGACCTTATTCTTTCCTACAGATATCCAAGTTTCGCTTAACCAGCGCCTTCACGGAAAAGGCGTGACAGACATAGGCACGGACCTTTGTTCCCAGCCGTTCGCGCCGCGCCTTTGAGGATAACAGGGCCAAAAGCCCTTTGGCCATCCCTGCCCGATCCTGCGGCGCGAAAGCATAAGGCACCAATTCGGGCGCAAGGCAATCCACAACACCGCCAGAGCGCGCGCACAGCACGGGGAGCTCTTGGGATTGAGCCTCCATGATCACATTTGGCATGCCCTCGTACAAGGCGACATGGAGCAACACATCGGATGCCCGCATCGTGCCGCGAACATCTTCGAGCGCGCCCACGAGTTGTATGCGCCCCGACAAACCAAGCCTCTTGATCCTTGTTTCCATCTGGGCGCGTTCGGGCCCTTCCCCGCAGATCAGGGCTTTGACGCGTTTGTTGGTCTTCATCGCTGCCGCGATCAGCGAGAGAAACAGCATCGGGCGCTTTTCTTTTGTAAGGCGAAAGACGCCCAGAATAACAATATCGCTTTCAGCCAGTCCAAGCCGCGCGCGGATGGCTTTGCGCTGCGCGATGGGCGCAAGACGCATAAAGGAAGGCGTGAGCGCATTCGGAACCCATACGACCTTGTCCTTCGGCAAACCGAGCCACCGCGCATAGGCCGCGCCTCCGGCCCGGCTGTTGTTTGTGATATGCACCTGCGGCTGTCGCACAAGACAGCGATACACATCGCGAAAAACGGGGATCATCTCTGTCGGAAACAAATGAGGAAAATGGGTCGGCGGGTAGTTACGCCCCGAGACAACAATGCGCGGTACGCCCGCCAGCGCGGCGGCAAGCGCCGTGATCGTGCTACTCCAATCCAGATAGGCGATCACAAGATCAGGCTTTGCCTTTTTCATAAACGCGTGCGCGGCGGCCAGCAGCTCTTGCGCGCGCGCAGGCATCGGCACGGGCAGCGCCTCCGGGACTAGGGGTGATTTGACTTGATCGCCGCATGTCCAGCGAAGGCCCTCGTCTCGCAGCGCCTGCGCGTAATGAGGCGTCTCAGGCTTGGCCCACAGCAAGTAGAGATGCGCGTCCCATCCGGCCTTCTTAAACCCGATCGCAAGATTGACGATTTGTCGCTCCGCCCCGCCCATCGCCAGCGAGTTGATGGCAAGAACGACACGATTGCTGCGGGAGAGAGGTGAAGCGCCAGACATGCGACAAGTTCCTAGTGGAATAAGCCGTTTTGGTCATAGCACGTCCGGGCAGAAAAGGACGCTTTTTTCATCCCCAAACGATTGGACAAAAGCTTTCCCACATATCTGTGGATAACTCTGTGACTAAGTCCCCCTTTTCGAGCATTTTGGGGCGGAAATGTGAGGAATTCTTTATTTTGCCTGTTATTTAGGCAGAAAGTT
>CAYZXV010000194.1:0-3126 GCA_964482525.1 uncultured Rhodospirillaceae bacterium
TACAAAAGAGATTCGTAGCATAAGAGTTTTCACCCTTAGCGTCCAGTGCCTCAAACTTTGAGGCGGGCCGGATTTCCAAAAGCCTGGCCGCCGGCCGGTATGTCGCTGTAAACAACAGAGCCCGCCGCCACAACCGCCCCATCGCCCAGGGCAACGCCGTTGGTCACAACGCTATGCGCGGCAAGGAAAACGCCTTCCCCAAGCCTTGCCCCTGCATGCGTTCCCGCATAAGGAGAAAGAACTCCATGCGCCCCAACGATGCTCTCATGCGCAACGCTCGCGTATAGGTTCAACAAAGCATTTTCCTCGATCCGGCACTCTGGCCCGGCAAAAGAAAACGGGGCCAACACGCATCCAGTGCCGAGGTAGGCCGAAGGAGCTACATAGGCGGTCGGATGAACCAACGTGACAAGCGCACCACCTTTTCCTTTGATAAGGTTAGCCAACGCCTGCCGCCCTTTGGGCGCACCTACGGCTATGACATATAAAGCAGAGGGCTCGCAAACCATCGTGGTCGAACCCAGGACAGGAAGACCCGCATGCATGGTCCCAACGGGCTTCGAGTCGTCAAGAAACCCTTTTGGCTCGAACGTTGCCTGACCGTTACGCCGCATATCTTCAGCATAAGCGGCAACCTCAAGGCCAAACCCGCCAGCGCCAACTAAAATCAAGCTGGTCATACAAAGACCCGAATAAGCTTGGTCAGCGTTTCGAACAAATTCCGGCCATCCCACACGGCATCAAAGGTCAGGGCCTGACCGATCGGCACGATACGCTCAAACCCACGCCCTGCCGCATGACGGACAAAAACGTCCGCTTCTTCGCGTTCGATTCCCCACAGGGACAAGGTCTGATCCTTGGGGTTAAGGTGATCGATCCACGCCTCAAGCGATTCCACGCGGGCTTCGAATAAAACGCCATGACCGAACGCCAGAGTCTTGAATAACCCAAACCCCTTCCAGCTTCTCAGCGTCAGAACACTTAAACGAGGCCCCCAATCCTGCCTTCTCACCAGATCAAGATCATGGAGA
The DNA here is from genome assembly GCA_964482525.1 of uncultured Rhodospirillaceae bacterium. Classification (GTDB taxonomy): domain Bacteria; phylum Pseudomonadota; class Alphaproteobacteria; order UBA9219; family UBA9219; genus UBA8914. The sequence continues at coordinate 1,032 of CAYZXV010000194.1, forward strand.
GCAAGGAACTGGGCGTCTGTTTTTTCGACCGCCGCGCCCACATCAGGCGGACCATAAGTCGTCAAAGCATGTGTATGAAGCCTTGGGTAGAAATCAGCTGCAGCCTGGGCGGCCTCTTTCTCAGCCCCCCGCCAAACGAGCAGACGCGGCGACGAACAGGCTCTTTGATTGAATGTGTAAATATCAGAGGCGAAAGACCGTACGAGCGAGTCACGGGCCTCTTCGGGGGACTCGATGTAAGTTTTGGCGTCAATAGCCGCCGCCGAAAACCGATCGGGAAAACTGACCTCTACCGCTTGCGCCGGCAAGGGCATCCGGCGGATATCTTCGACCGTGGCATCACCACCCCAAACCATACGCGCGTCACAAAGTCCAGAAAGGGCCGCCGTGATGCTTACGTCATGTTCGTAATGAACAAAGATCATGCGATCGCGAAGAACTTCAGGCATGCTAGGCAGGAATGCATGCAGAATTTCGAGCAAAAGGTTTTGTTCCTCTGTCCGCTCTTTCCACAAACGGGTTATGGTGATGTTCCCGCACAAAAGGGAAAGGAACATCGTATACCCAAACAGGTTGTCGACGTTCCGAGGCGGTATTTGGAACACAACGCCGCGCGGCACCCGCATCGTGCGGGGCAGGGTAATAACGCCTTCCTGCACCATGGGTCGCATATGTCCGGCGCGCAGCCAAAACCCAAGCGCTTGAAGCGAGGGAAACAGCATTGTACGCGGGTCGGCTAAAATGCGTCGTGACAATTCGTGGCACATATCTATCGCATCCTTGGCCGGAACTTCACAGGAAACCTTGCGAAGCTCATGCACCAGGCTTTCAAGCTCGCCTATGGATATTTTTTGTTCGGTCGGGAGGAGGAGGTAAAGGGAGGCCATGCGAAAAACATGTTAAGGATTGAATGAACGCACCAAACAACTGCTCGCGTAGGTCTACGCAATTGGGGAAACGTCCCCACATATTCCCCACAAATCAGGAACAGTTTTTGGCTTAAGCTTCTTTGGCATGCTCCACGCAGACATGCAACATAAACCAAGGCCACAAATGAAAAAAAGAAACAAGAGTTTCATAAAAAACACAGCATTATCATACACGTTACTGCATAAAAGCAATTTTTTCTGCTCCAGAGAAGCGAGGCGTTAACCAAGCCTTAACTTCTTTGCCTTCGAACGGGTTTTGACACAGAAACTATATAGATTTATGGATTAGCCCCCCTTTTTTTGGTAAACTGCTTCTTATGATTAAAGATTTCATTTTGCAGGAGTAAGGGATAATGAAGAACGCTAGAATTTCTTTTGTCATTGCGCCGACGCTATGGGCTCTGACCGCTTGCAGCGGTCCTGCGTACACGGTTGTGGATCATAGTTTACCCCCTTCATCCCTCCCAACGCACACTGGCTATTGGCAGAACGAACGCGATGGTTTTCGCCAGTCTCTCCAAGGCAACAGAGGAAGAACCTACCCCCCCAGATCCATGGGTTATTTTTACAATGACCGAGGCCACTACTGCGTTGTTTTTGAAGAGTTCGGCAAACGGCGCGACACAGTCACCTGCGAGAGAGCCGATGGAAGCACCTATGATTTCCGCGTGAAGGGTGATGTACGTTATTATCCGTTCACGTCCCCCAATGCGCCTTATGGGCAGGGCGGATACAGAAACGCCCCCGAACCACGATGGCAAACCCGCAAGGACGTAAAGTCCATGCGCCCCTATGTCGGTGGGCCGGGCATGTCCTGCATCGAGTATAAATACACCGACGGCACCAAAGAAATAGTTTGCGAAGATCAACAGGGCAACGAGACAATTTTTGATAGGAACAAGAGCCGCAAAGACAACTGGCGCTATGAAGGCGGAAGAGGGCGCTACGACCGTTACCCGCACTAGTAATTTTTAGGGAATTGCTATGAAAATTTCAAAAGGATGCAAAACTGGAATAACTGGCGTGCTGATATTAGCAGCCACTCAGGGGTGCGCCTATCGCAGCGTCGATATCAAGAACATAGAGGCTTTGCCCGACGGTAGCGGCCGCTATCTCAGGCTGGATGGGGAACAAGTGTTCTCATCTGACCCAAGGTTGCCCTCTTG
>CAYZXV010000195.1:0-213 GCA_964482525.1 uncultured Rhodospirillaceae bacterium
TGCAGATGAAGTTACGGACTGACTCTGTGATCGAGATTATTTCCGGTTATCGCTCGCCCAAAACAAATGCCATGCTGGCAAGCCAATCGGATGGGGTTGCAAAGCAAAGCTTTCATACCAAGGGCATTGCAACAGATATTCGTATGGAGGGGGTATCCCTCCGCCAAATCCAAGCGACGGCCCTTTTTATGCGGCGCGGCGGGGTCGGTTATT